>JAVBSE010000018.1:0-5553 GCA_031547315.1 Opitutales bacterium | reverse complement strand
ATGCTGAATGCAGCAAAAGGCTCGGTTGAAATTGTCGCCATTGCAGATTTATTTCCAGACAGACTTGAAGTCGCAACAAAGCGTTTTGAAGAATATAAAGGCCGCTTTGGCGCAAAATGTTTCAACATACCCGAAAAAAATAAATTTCATGGCTGGGATGCCTACAAAGAAATTTTGACGGCGGAAACCGACATTATTATTCATGCAACGCCTCCCGTATTTCGCCCTCTTCATTTGCGTGCATTTGTAGAAGCAGGCAAACATCTGTTTGTAGAAAAACCCGCCTGTGTTGACCCAGTTGCCGCAAGGGAACTTTACGAAATTGCAGATCTTGCAGATAAAAAGAAGCTATCGATTATCCCCGGAGTGCAAAGACGTTTTCATAAGGGTTATCAAGAAGCTATCAAGCGCATTCAAGATGGTCAAATTGGAGAAATTTTAGCAGCGCAAGCCTACTGGCTAAACTCTAGATTTTTCATACAAAATGGAGGGAATCTCTATTTGCAAAATTCTGACCCGCTTGAGATGGAATACCAAATACGCAACTGGTTTATTTTCACTTGGGGTTCTGGCGATTGCTATGTTGAACAGCACGTTCATAATATAGACGTAATGCGCTGGGCACTTGGCAAAGATCCTCTTAACGTTTCAGGCGTAGGCGGCAGGCGTTGGGATATACCTTACCCACAAATGGGCGACAGATTCAGCCATTTTGGCGTAGATTACGACTTTGGAAACGACCTCCACTTAGCCAGTTACAGCCGCCGAGAAAACAAATCTAACGACCACGTAGAAGAGCGCATTGTAGGAACAAAAGGCGTACTTGAAATGGATATGGGCAGACAAATCATAAGAGGCGAAAATCCTTGGATCGCAGATCAAAAAATTCCTCAGTGCCTAGTTGAAGAACACAGAATTTTACTAGAATCTGTACAAAAAGGAGAGCCTGTAAATATGCTAAGGGATATGATAGATTCTACCTTAATGGCAATTGCAGGACGTGAAAGTTCTTACAGCGGCAGACGCCTTAAGTATGAGTGGATAAAGCAAAAATCGCAGCTTTCGCTTGCACCCAAAACTTGGGCCTTTGGAAAGAATGAACTAAATGGAATTCCTTGCCCCGGCGCATATCAATTAAGATAAATTCATTTTTTTAATTGAATCTTATAACAGAAATTTACTAACGAAAAACAAGTGCTATGAGAAAATCGATTTTACTTCTAAGTTTAATTTTCTCTGGCGCTTTTTTTTGTTTTGCAAAAGACGCATCTAAAGTTGATTCCTCTAGTCTAAAAGGAAAAATCATGTGTGGTTATCAGGGTTGGTTTAGAACACCCAATGATGGCAGCAAAATGGGTTGGAATCACTTTAGTAGAATCAGAAATGAAATACATAGCTCAAGCCTTGTTATTGACATGTGGCAGGATGTTTCTGAGTTTGATAAATCTGATTGGGTTGCTGTGCCAAATTTAAAAAAAGCAGATGGAACGCAAGCCTATGTAGTAAGCTCTCATAATCCTAAAGTTATAGACAAACATTTTGAGTGGATGGCGCAATATGACATAGATGGCGTTTGGCTGCAGCATTTTCTTGTGGGGTTTAAAGATGGAAAAGACGCCTTAGGTTATGAGTCAAGACGTCAAAATATGCGCTATGTGAGGGATGCTGCAAAAAAATATGGCAGGGTTTGGTGCATAAGCTTTGACACTGCCGGAGTGCCTTCAAAAGAAATTCCGCAAAAAATAATTGATGAATGGAAACGCATTGTCGAAGAAGGGCTCACTGGCGGAGATGATTATTTGCGTGAGGGTGGCCTGCCTGTTGTGCAAATTTGGGGGCTTTTCTTTGACGCCTCACATAATCATTTAGAGCCAAAAGAAGCGTTGGAGCTTGCCAATTTTTTTGCAGAAACAGGAAAATATAGTGCAACGCTTGTAATGGGCGGCAGTTGGAATTGGAGTGAAAAAGCTGCCCCTGATTGGAAGAATGCTTACGCAAGTTTCAAATATTTTGTGCCTTGGAATATAGGAAATTTTGCAAAGCGCAGCGATGGATCTATTGGCGCAAGTATGAGTTTTTGGAAAGGCGACAAGGCCAAAGCTGAAAGTAATGGAATGTATTGGATTCCTACAATCTACCCAGGGTTTTCTTGGGAAAACCTTGGCAGAACAAAAAACAGCAGAAAATCTAGGCGTAAGGGCGAGTTTTTTTGGGAACAATTTTATGAAGCACGCAAACTTGGCGTAGAAACTTTTTATGTGGCAATGTTTGATGAAATTGACGAAGGCACTGCAATTTTTAAAATAGACCCAAATCCGCCAGTAGGCTGTAATATGCAAGATACAGAAGGAATGCCCCCAGACTGGTATTTGCAAATAATTAAAGAAGTAAAACGCATAATAAAAAGCGGGGAAACTTTTCCTGAAAAAATTTCTATTAGCCCAAAAGATTAATACTAATTTTTTTAAGAAATACACCCTAGCCCATTTTTAGCTTGGAGATTGCCTCTTAGGCAAGGCGCAAAGAAATTTTTGGGCGAAGCATATTTTAGTAGTTTAAAATCTTTTGCAGTAATTCATTTTAAAAGCAAACCTTTGTATTTCTTTTTAGCTTGGAGATGGGGTTTCGAGCTAGGAGCCAAAAGGTTTGCGGGCACGAGCATATTTTAATTGCGCTCGCATTTGCAGTGGCAAATGTCTCGGTATTCGCTGCGCTCAACTCTTTGCTAAAGCAAAGCCGCTTCATCACGCCTTCGCGTGATGTTCGTAAGTGGTCGCAAATCTTTTGCAGCGACAACGCTCCAAGCCCCATATCCAAGCTAAAAACGCTTCTGCCGGGAGTCGAACCCAGATCCATGGTACCGGAAACCATTGCTCTATCCAGTTGAACTACAGAAGCCGAATATTGAAATAATTTCGCAAAGCTTAAGATTTGGTGCAATAATAATTTGCCTTTGCTTGTTTTTTTCTTTTTAAATGTATGAAAAATATTTCTTTTAAATTATGGCTGCTAAAGTTTTTGCAATTGCTAATCAAAAAGGCGGTGTAGGTAAAACTACAACCGCTATCAATCTTGCCGCAGGTCTTGCCAGGCGTAAAATCAAGACTTTGCTTATAGATATGGATCAACAGGCAAGCGCCACAAGTGCGCTTGGCATAGAAAAAAAAGCAGGCGCAAGTTTGTATAAAGTCTTGATTGGCGATGCTCAGGCAGTAGAAAAGATTTTGCCTACAGGTAGGGATAATCTTTCTATTATTCCTTCTGAGGTAGATTTGTCTGCAATAGAGATGGAACTTTCCGCTTCTGAAAATTATTTGATGCGCCTGCGTGAAGTTTTGGCGCCGATAAGGCAGTCTGAAATGTTTGACGCAATTGTGATTGATGCGCCGCCATCATTGGGCCTGCTTTCAATGAACTCTTTAGTTGCGTCTGACTATTTGCTTATTGCGCTTCAGTGCGAATATCTGGCAATGGAAGGTTTGGGGCAAATTATGGGCGTTGTAAGCCAGCTTCAGGCTGCAGGTGTGAACGACTCTTTACAAGTTGGCGGAATTTTAATGACTATGTATGACGCCCGCACAAATTTGTCTAAGCAGGTTGTTGACGAAGTGAAAAATCACTTAAAGTCTTTAGTTTTTAAGACGATAATCCCCAGAACTGTAAGGCTTGCAGAGGCTCCTAGTTTTGGAAGAACTATATTTGAGCATGCTCCTTTCAACGAAGGCTCTTTTGCGTATGACAAATTGGCCAAAGAAGTTATTAATAGATTCAATTTGAAGAAGTAAGAAAATGGCAAAGACACAAAAGTCGATGTTAACTTTAAGGGGTTATATCAACCTTTTGATGAAGCGCAGAAAATTACGCAAATTAAAAAAAGAACGCAAGCAAGTTTTATCTAAACGTGCTATAGAGCAATTTGGCGCTTTTGAAGAAGCTATAAAATATTCTTTTAATAATAAAGGTTTGCTTAAGCTTGCATTGACGCACCCCAGCGCATTAAGTTCTGCAAGCGCAAGGATACTTTCGAATCAGCGTTTAGAATTTTTGGGCGACGCAGTTTTGCAAACAGTCATCAGTGATTTTGTTTTCAAAAATCTTGAAGACAAACCTGAGGGAGACCTTACAAGAGCCAGAATTGCAATGACTCATGGTAAGTTTTTGGCAACGCTTGCAGAGTCGCTTTCTATTCCGCAGTATTTGATTTTGCCAAAAAAACTTTCTGCTTTAAGAGAGATTGCGTCTGCAAAAGAAGACGCTTTTGAAGCCTTAATTGGCGCAATTTATTTGGACGCAGGTTTTGAAGTGGCTAAAAAAATTGTTTTAGATTGGTATGAAGCCGCAAGTTTAAATGTTGGCGAAATGGTTTCTACGCAAAACCCAAAAGGCCAGCTTCAAGAGTATGCCGCAAAGCGTGGAATGATTGTTGCTTACAGGCTTGCGTCGCAAACAGGCCCTGATCATGACAAGCGTTTTGAGATGGAAGTTTTAATCAATGGCGAAATTATGGGCATAGCGTCTTCTTCATCAAAAAAGGATGCAGAGGTTAAGGCGGCCGCTATTGCGCTTAAAAAATTAGCATGATAATTGCCTCGCCAAAAGCGGAATCTAATACTGTTTTTTTTGCAAACATTGCAGAGGCTGCGCAGGCTGCGCTTTGCGCTAGGCAGATTGCAAGCTTAAGCGGCGTTAAAATATTTTTGTGCGACACCACCGGCGAATGCGAAAAATTTTTTGTGCGCATAAGCGCATTTCTAAAATTAGAAAACGCTAAAACTGAAGTTAAAATACTGCCCCACCCTGCAAGCCCTGATGATCCCGAAAATTTTGAAATTTTTTGCGAGCGCTCAGGAACATTAAACGCAATGAAAGCCGGCGGAGACTTGCTTGTAATAACTACTCCTGATGCAATATTTTCTGAAGCGCCTGCAGAAATTGAAAGTATTAAATTGGAATTGGGGCAAAAAATTTCTATTGAGGAGCTTAAAAATAAATTCTCAAATTTTGGCTATTACAACGAAGTTTTGTGCGAAGGTCCCGGTCAATTTTCTATAAGAGGCAGCCTTGTCGATGTCTATCCTATTGCGGCGCAATCGCCATACAGGATAGATTTTTTTGGAGACGAAATAGACTCTATCAGAACATTTGACCCAGATACCCAGCTAAGCGATGGAGCAAAGGAAAACTCTTTAAATATAGATTCTTTTTCAAAGTCGGAAAGCACAATTCTGGCTTACACTTTTTTGCAAAACAAGGCTGCATCTTGGTTTTTTTTAGAGCCGCTTCGCCTGTCTTTAGAATATCCTGAAATTTTTGGCGTATTTGAAAAATCGCAAGATTTAAGAGAAAATTTTAATGCAATTTTTGAAAAAAGAATTGGTGATAATTTTTATGGCGTCTCAAGCCTTGCAGAAGGCGGAGAAATTTTTAAAAACGCAAAAACAGAAAATTTCTTCACAGAAGATTTGCAAGAATACAGGCCCATTGCAAACTCAGAAAATATAGGATTTGAAAGGTTTTCTGCTGAAAATGAGCTCAGAAATAATTTCCTTAAAA
>JAVBSE010000178.1:0-3880 GCA_031547315.1 Opitutales bacterium | reverse complement strand
GTTTTGCTATTTCAGAAATTTTGCGCTTTTTTAAAAGCTCTAGGTGAGATTCTAAGATTATATAAGCTAAAGAATTTTTGCGTCCCTTTTGGCGCAATTGTATCATATAGCTTTCCCAAATATCTTTTGCGCCAACGCCAGCAGGATCGCAAGTGTGCATAAATTTTAGGGCGGCACTAATTTCTTTGTTTGTGAAATTTTCTGCTATTGCTTCTTCTATTGCATCAGCCTGCAAGAAGCCTCTTTCGTCTAAAAAGTCTGCAAGAAAAAGAAAGGTTTGAAGTTCACGCTCATCTGTTAAATCCAGTTTGGCCTGAGAGCGCAAATACTCTTGGAAAGACTCTTGCTCTGGGATAGAGTTAAAGAGGTTTTCTCTTGCCTGAGAGTTGTTCTCAGAGCTTGTTTGAATGTCGCTTGGGGCGTCTATTGAAATTTCTTCTGTCTCAGGTTTATATTCCTCTAAAAGAGGGTTTGAATTTAACTGTGTCTGCACAAGTTCATGCAAATCTAGGGTAGATGCCTGCAAAATTTTAAGGCTTTGCTGTAGCTGCGGGCTAAGCGAAGCTTGCTGGCTTATATTTAGTGCTGGATTTGCGTTTGGCATAAATTATTGTCGGAATATTCTTAGAGCAGTGTGTTTTATTTTCAATTTAAAAGTTTTTTGAAGCTTGTAAAATATTGAAATTAGTTTTGTGATTTAGCCTAGATTTTATGAATACAAAGTCAAAAAAAGTTGAGATAATGGCTCCTGTAGGAGATATGATAGCCTTAGATGCAGCGCTGCGTGCAGGGGCAGACTCTGTTTACTTTGGCGTTGAGGGCCTAAATATGCGTGTGGGAGCAAAGAATTTTTCTTTGCAGTCAATGAAAGAACTTTGCAAAAAATGCGCTAAGCAGGGGGTAAGAAAATATCTCACGCTAAATACAATTTACTTTGAAGCAGACCAGAAAGAAGTTTTAAAAACTCTTAAAAAGGCAAAGTCTGCAGGCGTAGATGCTGTTAGTGCCTGGGATTTTAGCGTTTTAGAGCTTGCCAAAAAAATTGGAATAGAGGTGTATTTATCTACACAGGCATCTGTTTCTAATGCAGAGGCAATTGTGAGCTATCATAAAAAATTTGGTATAAATCGCTTTGTATTGGCAAGAGAGTGCGGCATTGACGAGATTAAAAAAATTCGTACAAAACTTGTAAAAATGCTTGGCAAAACCGAGGCGGAACAAATCACTTTTGAGGTTTTTGCGCATGGGGCAATGTGTGTTTCTGTGAGTGGGCGCTGCTTTATGTCGCTTTATCAGTATGGCAAAAGCGCAAATAGGGGAGAGTGCCTTCAGCCTTGCAGGCGCTCTTACTTCATTCATGATGGGCGCAAAGACACAGAAGGTTTTGAAATGGAAGCGCAGCATATTCTTAGCCCTAAAGATTTGTGTACAATTCCGTTTTTGGAAAAACTTTTAGATGCAGGCGTAAACTCTTTAAAAATTGAAGGCAGAAACAGAAATGGAGAATACGTTTTTGAAACAGTAAGCGCATATAAAAAACTTGTAGAATTTTATGCACAAAACAGGAAAAGCAAAACATTTTCCGCAGACTTTGATGCAATGAAAAAAGAACAATACGCAAGGCTGGAAAATGTTTTCCACAGAGGTTACAGCGCAGGCTTTTATATGGGTAAGCCAATCGGAGACTGGACCTCTGCAGGCAATGAAGCCAAGCAAAAGAAAGTAATTTTGGGCCATGTTACAAATTACTTCTCAAAAATTGAAGTGGCGCAAATTTCAATTGACGCAGAAAGTCTTTCTCAGGGCGACGAAATTCAAATTGAAGGCGACACAACAGGCTTTCTGCGTTTCAAAGCAGAAGATGTGCGTGGCTTTGCCGAGGGTGCAAAATCTGCAAAACGTGGCGACGTTATTTCAATCAAGACTCCTTCTAAGGTGCGCAAGTCAGACAGAGTTTATATATTTAAAAAAGCTTAAATACATTAGGCTTCAAATTTGCTTAAACTAAAAAGATACTTTGCAAAATTGCATTGTATTTTTTTTTGCGCCTGTGCGCAGGTTTTGCTTGTAAGATAAAACTTTGCGCAAACTTAAAAAGGCAAAAAATAAGAGGGCGAAAAAGATTGCTCTCTTTCGCCCCCCACTACTTACCAACTTACTACTGAAAAATGAAAATCCAGTATAATATATTTTGCGATTTCTCGCTGATATACTTCTGCTTATTTTTCGTGTACAGTTCTAGACTGTTATGTAATGTTGTCAAGTGCTAATTTGAAAAAAAATCTTAGTATTTAAGGGCTTTTGAGGCGCAATCGTTTGAGCAAAAGGAATTTTTTTTACAAATTTTTGGAAAATTTTTAAGAAAATTCAGTAAAAACTACTTAGTCGCTTCTTTTAGGACATTTTCAATAATTTTAACAGCTTCAAGCATATCTGCCTGCGTTATTGTTGGGTGCACTAAAAACATCAGCGAAGTATCTTTTAAAATTGCTGCATTGGGTAAGTCGGCATCAGATTTTTCCCAGCCTTTGTCTTTAAAACATTTTTCTGCAGAGATATTCCAACAAGCACCCTCAAAACAAGGCAGCCCCTGTTTTGTGATTTCATCTTTAATGCGATTCCTATCCCAGCCATTTTTTAAATTTTCTAATTTTAAAAAGCAGCAGTACTTGTAATAAGAGTGATAAACAAATTCATCGAATTTTGAAAGTCTTATGCTTGCAAATTTTGAAAGCGCTTCATCCAAAAGCCTTGCGTTTGCTCTGCGAGTTTTTACCCAGCCTTCAAGTTTTTCTAAACTCAAAATACCTTGAGCGCACGCCATTTCAGAGAGCCTGAAATTTGTTCCAAAACTTTCAATGGTCCACCTAAAGCCTGTGCCGGTATTTTTAGAATTGAAAATTGCGTCATAGCTTTTGCCATGGTCTTTGTATTCCCACATCTTGCGCCAAAGCTTTTCGGAATTTGTTGTTACAGCTCCGCCTTCGCCGCAGGTTGTTATAATTTTATCTTGGCAAAAACTCCAGGCTGCAATGTCGCCAAAGCTTCCAACAGATTTGTCTTTATATTTTGCGCCATGCGCCTGCGCACAATCTTCTATCACAAAAAGTTTATATTTTTTTGCTAAGGCTAAGATGCTGTCCATATCGCAAGGGCAGCCTGCAAGATGAACTACAATTATTGCTTTTGTATTTTTTGTAATGCAAGTTTCAATGCTTTTGGCAGTAATGTTTTGTGTTTCTAAACTTACATCTGCAACAACCGGCTTTGCGCCCCTTGCAACAACTGCGCTTGCTGTTGCTATAAATGTTTTACAAGGCACAATAACTTCGTCGCCCTCTTTAATATCTAATGCAAAAAGAGCAAGCTCAAGCGCCACAGTGCCGTTTGTAAGGGCAATTGCATAATCGCAATTTGTGATTTCAGAAAGTTTTTTTTCAAACTCAATATTTTTTGTGCCTGTCCACCTGTTGACTTTTGCAGATTTAAGAACTTCGCTTACTGCATTAATGTCGTTGTCGTCAAAGTGCGGCCATTTGTAAAAATTTGCAAGGCTCATATGTTTTTTCTTTTGTTTCATACTGCTAGTAATTTTTTTAAAATCAACAAAATTAAAAGTGAAAAAAAATATGCCGAGATAAAAATTTTTCTTCGCTTAAAAAACTTTCATTGAAAAGAACAAAGATGCTTTTTGAATTTTTCAAAATGCTTTTTGTTTTTAATAATATTTTCTGCGCTTTAAAATCTAAAAACAAATAATGCGCTGCAAGGCCTTTAAATAAAGCAAAACAAAGCCATTAATTTTTTTTATATGCAGATAAATAAGTTTGTATGAATTTTTTTCTAAGAAAATATTTTTTAGATTTTGGCATTTGAAAAA
>JAVBSE010000152.1:0-10643 GCA_031547315.1 Opitutales bacterium | reverse complement strand
ATGCTATGACGAGACTCAGCTTTATCAGGATGCTTTAAATGCATATTTGTCTGCAATTAAAAATTCAGACAAGGGCGTTAGCACAGAAGAAGCCGCAACAGTAGGCACTTTGTTTTTTAAAGTTGGCGACAAATCTCAGGCACGCAAGTGGCTAGAAACTGCATACTCAAAAAGCTTGCCGGAAAACAAGGCAGTGCGCATGCAAATTTTAACAGGTTTGGTTTATATTTATGCAGACGCAAAAGAGATGGAAAATCTCGACAAAGCATACAAAGAATTGGAAGCGATAGACGCAGCCTATGCTAAAGAAAAATTCCCAGGTCTTGCCGAGCAGCTTGCAGAATATCACAAAAAGCTTGAAGAGGCAAAAGAAGCTATAAGAAAAGCTGAGGAAGAAAAACTAGCTGCAGAAAAAAAGGCGGCTGAAGAAAAATTAGCTGCCGAGAAAAAAGCCGAAGAAGACAAAATAGCTGCAGAAAAGAAGGCTGAAGAAGACAAAGCAGAAGCAGAAAAAAAAGCTGCTGAAAGAGAAGCCCAAGCACTTAAAGAAGCAGAGCTTGCAATACCTGCAGACGTAAGGCAGCAGCGCCTTGCTTTTGAACGCCTAGAAGAAGGCAAAGCAGACGAGGCAGAGCGCATTGCGCAAACTATGGTCACTCAAGACCAAAACTCTGTTCTTGCTTGGACAACGCTTTCAAAAATTCACTCTGCAAAAAATGATGACAGAGCTGCATTTTATGCAGCGAGAGAAGCCAGAAATTTAGACCCTAAAAATGTAGATACAACGCTTCTTTATTTAAAAACTGCTTCAAAAGTTACACATTCAGACAAGTTCTTAGACATGCTTTACGAAGCAAAAGAAAAGTTCCCAAACAATGCAGAAATTTTGCTTGGTCTTGGGCGCACTTATGCAGATTTAAAAAACAAGCCTGAAGCAAATTACTTCTACGAGCAGTTCTTCAAGTATGCCGACAGAGAGCATCCTTTGCGCCCTGTTGCAGAGAAGGAATTTGAATCAATTTCTTCTAAATAAGCTTGAGTGCCATAAACCCTATAAATGCCCAGAATTAAAGATACTTCTATTGAGGAAATAAGAAATCGTGTGAATATTCACGACCTTGTTTCCGCTTATGTAAGTTTGAAAAAATCTGGGTCAAGTTTCAAAGGTTTAAGCCCTTTTACTTCTGAGAAAACCCCCTCTTTTATGGTTTATCCTGACAGGGGTTTTTATTATTGTTTCAGCACAAGTCAGGGGGGCGACATCTTTAAATTTGTTCAGGTTAAAGAGAACCTAAATTTTCCTGAAGCCATTGAATTTATTGCAAACAGATTTGGAATTGCTTTAGAGTATGAAGATGTAGACGGTAATGCATCTAAAGAGGGCTTAGGGCCTAAAAAACAAATTTATGAACTCAATGAAGAAGCTGCCGCTTGGTTTTCAGAAAACTTTATTTCAAAGACGGATTTAGGTGCAGAGGCCCGCAAATATTGGTATGAAGATAGGGGCTTTCCTAAAGCCTCTGCAAGAGACTTAAGAATAGGTGTTGCGCCTATTGATTGGGCAGAGTTCAAAAAGAAAATAGAAAAAAAATATTCTTATGAAGCTTTTGCAGAAAGCGGTCTTTTTTTTGCGCCAAAAAACAGGGCAAATTTTACTTCATTTATGCCAAGATTTAGGGGCAGGCTAATGATACCTATTTGCGATGTTCAAGGCAGAGTAGTTGGCTTTACTGCACGCAAAACAAAGTTTACGCCTACAGATATAGACTACGAAGAAGGCAAGTATGTAAATTCGCCGGAAACGCCAATTTTCAAAAAACAAAATCTTCTGTTTAATTTTGACAAGGCAAGAAAACCTGCTGCGGACAAGGGATATTTTATTTTGGTTGAAGGCCAGATAGATGCAATGCGCATGTTTGTTTCGGGCTTTGAAAATACAGTTGCAGGGCAGGGCACAGCCATAGGCGAAACTCAGCTTATGATGATGCGCAGACATGCGCCTAAATTGCTCTTGCTATTAGATGGCGACAAAGCAGGTCTTAAAGCTGCCCAAAGGGTTTTACCACTGTCTTTAAAGGCAGACTTAGAAGCCCTTATTTGCGTGCTCCCTGAAGGCGAAGACCCAGACAGCCTAATACTAAAAGGCGGAGCAGATGCTATGAAGGCTTTGCTTAAAAAAAGTCAGAGCCCTGTTGCATTTTTGGTTTCAAACTTTAAGAAGAATTTTCCTAATCCAACAGCAGGCGACAAGCGTCAGATTTTATCTGAAATTTACGAGCTTGTAGACAGCACTTCGTCTTACGTTGTAAAAGACGAATATTTGCGTGAAGCGTCTCATCTTTTGGGCACAGAGTACTCTGCAATTTCGGGCGATTATTTAAAGCGCAAAAATAAAGTGGCAGAAAGTCCGCAAAGAAGCGCAAATAAAGAGCGAAGCGTGTTGACAAATGTAGCTTATGGTGTTTTGCTAGTTCTCCTTAATATGCCGGATTTGGTTTCTGTTGTATCTGCGAACTTAGATTTGGATTGGCTGGATGATGATTCTGTAGAGAATATTCTACTAAAACGCATTTTGGCTTATCATAGAAATGGAGTTCAGTTTGATTTGGCCGAAATTGAATCTGCAGATGAAAGGAATTTAGCCTACGAAATAAAAGCAAAACACATAATAGACTCTGGTTCTGTTGCGCAAACGCTTGCAGACGACCTTGAAAAAATTCACAAAAATTATTGCGAGTCTAAAATGAAAAAGCTAAACGAACGTATGTTAAATGCAAATGAAAGTGCACAGGCAAAAGAGGCAATTCTTATAGAACTTAGTAAGCTTAGAAAACTTATTAGGAATACTAAATTTAAAATTGAATTATAAAACAAAAGTCCGATTGAAATCTATGGCGAAAAACATTAAAGCAAAAAGCAAGGCGGCACCTGCATCAAAGGCAGGCAAAAAAACTCAGGCAATTACTGCAAAAAAAACACCTGCAAAACCTAAGGCTGCTGCAAAGCAGCCTGTAAAGTCTGCGGCAAAGCCTTTGGCAAAAAAAATAGCAAAGTCGCCAGTGAAAGTTTCTAGCAAGGTGAAAAAGCCAGTTAAGGTAGCGCCAAAGAAAGTAGCTTCAAAACCTGTCAAAGTTGCGCTTAAACCAGCGCCTAAAAAAGCGCCTGCAAAAAAGCAAGCGGCCAGTGCAGTGAAAAAAGCGCCTGCAAAAGCAGAAGTCAAAAATCTTCCTGTGAAAAAACTTTCTAAAGCTTCTGTTAAGGCAGAGGTAAAAAAAGTTCCTGCAAAAGTGCAAGAGGCGGTTCCTGTCAAAGAAATTAAGAAGCCGGTTTTGCCTATTAAAACTCCGCAGATAGCCAAAAATATGGTTCCTGCCAAGGTAGAAATTTTAAAGCAGGCTGCAAGCGACCAGCACCTTTATGGAAATAAAAAAGCTTCGCCAACAGAGCACAAAAAAGTTTTGAATGACAAAATTCGCCATTTGGTGAACTTGTCTAAAGAACAGGGCTTTTTAACAGTTCAAGACATCAATGAAAACTTGACTGAAAATTTAAACGACCCGGACGAAATTGAAAATGTTATCAACATCTTGGAAACCCTTGATGTAGACATTCTTGATACAGACGAGGTTGAAGGCTTTAAGCAGCGCATAGAAGAAAGCGAAGAACGTCAAGTTAAGGCGTCTGCCGCAGACAATTTGGACGACCCTGTAAGAATGTATCTTAAGCAGATGGGGCAAGTTCCATTACTTTCAAGAGAGCAAGAAGTTTCTATTTCAAGGCGCATTGAAATTGCAGAAAATAAGGCGTCTAAGGCTTTGTTTTCTATCGCACTTACAAATCGTTTTCAAATAGATTTGGCAAAGAAGCTTTTGAATCGTGAAGAGCGTTTCGACAAAATTGTACTAGACAAGAAAATCGACAATCGTGAAAACTATTTCAGAGATTTGCCAAAGTATCTTGAGCAGGCTGAAGCGCTTGAAGACAAACTTGAAAAGCAGTGGCAAAATTACGAAAACGCCACTTCTGAAGCCAGTGCAAAACGCAGTTTGGATAATTTCAAAAAACTTGAGGCTCAACTAAAAGACATATTTAAGGGCTACAAATTTAAACTTAAAATTTTTGAAGAATTCTTGGATGGGCTATCGCCTGTTTTGCAAGAAGTTGAAGACCATCTTTACAAGCTTTCTGCCCATGAAAAAAGCGGTAAGAAAATTAAAGTTGGCGATATAGACACTATCAAGCAGCGCCTAAAGAATATCAAGAGCATGTATCGCCTTGACCCTGCAGAAATGCTGACACTTGTTAAAGAAGTTCGTGTAGATATGCGCGAGGCTCACAGAGCAAAAACAGAAATGGTGCGTGCAAATTTGCGCCTTGTTATTTCTATCGCAAAAAAATATACAAACAGAGGCCTAAACTTTTTGGATTTGATTCAAGAAGGCAATATGGGGCTTATGAAAGCTGTTGAAAAATTTGAGTATCGCAGGGGCTATAAGTTTTCTACTTATGCCACTTGGTGGATACGTCAGGCTATTACACGTTCTATTGCAGACCAGGCAAGAACTATCAGAATACCTGTTCATATGATAGAAACTCTCAATAAGGTCATGCAGGTTCAAAAGCAACTTTTGCAAGAATTGGGCCACGAACCTACACCTGAAGAGGTTGCAAATGAAATGCAGCTTCCTGTTGAAAGAGTGCAGTCCATCATGAAAATGGCGCAACAGCCAATTTCTTTGCAAAGCCCGGTTGGAGACTCTGACGACACAAATTTTGGAGACTTCATTGAAGATAAAGGCGCAGAAAATCCTTATGATATGACTGCATACTCTTTGCTTCGTGAAAAACTTATGGACGTTTTAGATTCTCTTACAACAAGAGAACGCAAAGTTCTAAGCCTTCGCTTTGGCTTGCAAGACGGCTATTCGCGCACTCTTGAAGAAGTAGGCAAACTTTTTGACGTAACACGTGAAAGAATACGTCAAATTGAAGCAAAAGCCTTGCGTAAGATGCGCCATCCTACACGTATTCGCCAGTTGCATGGCTTTTTTGAGGCAGAAGTTAACAATGCGGGTCCTGGCTTTGATCAGTTTAAGAAGAATAAGGATAACTCTTAGTTTTCTTGTTTTCTTTGGCGTAATTTCTTGCGAACTTTGGGGGCAATCGGGTTTAAGAAGCTCGCCCCTAAAGCGAGCGCAGGAGCGCCAAGAAAAATTTGAAAATTCAGAGCCTGTTCAAAAAATCTCTCACGACGTAGACCAGCGTTTGGGCCGCATAGTTTGGGCGGATAAAACAAGTTTTGCCGCAGTTATAATTAACGTAAACAGAATCTCAAACTATCAAGAACTTTATTATGTTTGCAATTTAAAGGGCGAGGCTGTTGCAATTGCAGAATCTTTAAATTTAAAAAATAAGCATACTGCAATATTTTCAATTACAGAAGGTTCTGTAAAACGTGGCGACTTTCTATATTTAAAACAAATTCCGCCACGCAAAAACGCACAAAAAGTGGATTAGCGTTTCAACTAAGTTTGCAGAAATTGAAATTTATTTTGGCCAAATAAAATTAGATTCTAGCTTTAAAATCTGCGTATCCAAAAGTTTTAATTACGCTGTAATTTTTGCCATCGTATGTGGCAATGTCTGGCAAATTTACTCCATTAAATGTAGTAGTTTTTACCATAGTGTAGTGGGCCATGTCTGTGAAGATAAGTTTGTCGCCCACTTGGAGAGGTTTGTCAAAAGAGTATTCGCCAATTTGGTCGCCGGCAAGGCAAGAACGTCCGCCAATAGTGTAAGTGTAGGGTTTTTTATTTGCTTTGCCAGAGCCTACTATCATTGGGCGATATGGCATTTCTAAAACGTCAGGCATATGGCAGGGCGCTGCCATATCAAGTATGGCAATCTTGCCTGCATTTTCTTGAATCTCTAAAACTTCGCTCACAAAAACGCCTGCGTTGAGCGCTATGGCTTCGCCCGGTTCAAGATAAATTTTTTCCAAATTAGGATAACGCTTATAAAAATCTTTTATGATGGAAATAAGTTTTCGCACATCATAATCAGGCTTAGTAATGTGATGGCCGCCGCCAAAATTTCTCCATTTAACTTTTGAAATTAAGTCTCCAAACTTTGCTTCAAAGTGGGGCAGTATGCGCTCTAGAACGTCTGCGCCCTGCTCGCACATTGCGTGGAAGTTAAGTCCGTTTAGTCTTTCAAAAATATTGTCTGAAATATTTTTTCTTAAAGAGCCAAGTCTGGATTTTGGTGCGCAGGGGTTATAAATTTCTGTCTCAACTTCTGCGTATTCAGGATTTACTCTCAAAGAAATTTCAAGATTTTCATTTCCATTTTGTGCCGCAATTTTTTTGACAATTTCTTCAAATCTGTTTAATTGAGATTCCGAATTAAAAACAATTGTGTGTGCAAATCTTGCAATGTGCTCAATTTCTTTTTTTGTAAACGCAGGGCTGTAAACGTGAATTTCGCCGCCAAAATGTTCTTTTGCAAGTAGGGCCTCGTTAAGCCCACTGGCAGTTGTGCCACGCAAATATTTGCTTACTAAGCCAAAAACCGAGTACATAGAAAAACCTTTAAGCGCAAGCAGTATCTGCGCTCCCGATTCTTCTTCAACACGCTTTAGAAGGCGCAAATTATCTTCAAGCTTATTAAGCTCTAAGACATATGCAGGAGTATTTATTTCCTGTAAATTTAAACCTTCTAAAAATTCAGCCATTATTCAGGTAAATTATATTTTTGATTTACGTCAAGCTCTACAACTTTCCAAGGCAGGCCAAATTTTGCAACGTCTGCCAAATATGCGTCTGGGTCAAGCTGTTCCATATTAAAGACGCCATTGCCATCCCAAGTTTTTTGGGCAACCATTTTTGCGGCGCAAGCAGCAGGCACGCCTGTTGTGTAAGAGATAGCTTGGCTTTTTACTTCTGCATAGCATTCTTCATGCACGCAGACATTGTAGATATAAACTTTGCGTTTTTTGCCGTCTTTAAGGCCTTCAATCACACAACCAATATTTGTTTTGCCCTTTGTAAGAGGCCCTAATGACGCAGGGTCTGGAAGCACAGCTTTTAAAAATTCGATAGGGGCAATCTCAACACCCTTAATTGTTATTGGCTTAATTGATGTCATGCCAACGTTTTCTAGCACACGCAAGTGTGTAAGATATTTGTCGCCAAATGTCATCCAAAAACGAATACGTTTAAGGCCTTTTAAATTTTTTGCCAAAGATTCTAATTCTTCGTGATATAGTAAATAAGAAGGTTTTACGCCAACTTCAGGATAATCAAAATCGCAACGCACGCTGATAGGCGCAGTTTCTATCCACTTGCCTTCTTGCCAGTAGCGGCCTACTGAAGTGATTTCTCTGATGTTGATTTCAGGATTAAAATTTGTTGCAAATGGGAGGCCGTGGTCGCCTGCATTGCAGTCTAGAATGTCTACGAAATTGATTTCATCAAACAAATGTTTTTGCGCATAGGCGCAGTACATATTTGTAACGCCCGGGTCAAAACCTGCGCCCATAACTGCCATTATGCCTGCTTTTTCAAATCTGTCTTGATAAGCCCACTGCCATTTGTATTCAAATTTTGCAGTGTCTAAAGGCTCGTAATTTGCAGTGTCGATATAATCGACTTTTGCTTCCAAACAAGCGTCCATAATTGTTAAATCCTGATAAGGAAGAGCCACATTCAAAACTAGATCTGCGCCAATTTTTTTAATGAGCGCCACAAGCTGTGGAACATTATCCGCATCTACCTGAGCAACATTTATCTTAACGCCTTTTTCTGCAATTTCCGCAGCTATAGTTTCGCACTTAGAAAGCGTTCTTGACGCAAGCCAAATTTCTGAAAACACGCCTGTCATTTGTGCGCATTTATGAGTTGCAACTCTGCTGACGCCGCCTGCTCCGATTATAAGAATTTTTTTTGCCATAATTTTTTATTCCTATTTAAGATTTGTTTTAAATTCTTCAAAAGCTTTTTCTAAAAGGGCTGCATTTCCGCCGCCCATTGCAAAGTCTGGCTTGCCGCCGCCTCTGCCTTCCATGCTGGCAGAAACAGTTTTAATAATGTCGCCTGCTTTAACGCCTGCTTTAATTGCGCCATCTGAACAAAGCGCAACTATGCTGCCTTTGCCTTCAATATTTGCGCCCAAAACTACGCACAAATTTTCTTTATTTAAAGTTTTAGAAATTTGTACGGCAAGTTCACGCAATTCGTTCGCATTTGCAGCTTTTACAATCTTTGCCAAATAGCTTACGCAGCCGCCCTCAAGAACTTCAGAACCCATGTCTGCCGCTTGCTTGCCTGCATTTGTTTTTTTAAGACTTTTGATTTCACGTTCAAGCTCTGCCTTAGTTGCCAAAAGTTTTTCTATGCCTGCGTTAAGAGAATCTGGCTTTACAGAAATTTCTTTGGCAGCCTGCATTACGCTTGACTTAAATGCGTTCATATATTCATAAG
Source organism: Opitutales bacterium (assembly GCA_031547315.1). Lineage (GTDB taxonomy): Bacteria > Verrucomicrobiota > Verrucomicrobiia > Opitutales > Intestinicryptomonadaceae > Intestinicryptomonas. The sequence goes on along the minus strand of JAVBSE010000152.1, from coordinate 2,163 downwards.
CCTTCATGCCTGCAACTGCTTCTATTCTGCGAGTGCCTGCAGCAATGCCGCTTTCTGAAATAATTTTAATTGTGCCAATTTCTCCCAAGCTTTCAACGTGGGTGCCGCCGCAAAGTTCTGCGTGAAAGGCGTCCATATCTACAACTCTTACAACTGCGCCATATTTGTCGCCAAAGAAGGCTATGCAAGAATCAGGAACTTCGTTGTAGGGCATTTCTGTCCAAGTGAGTCCTCTGTTTTCTAAAATTTTTTCATTTGCAAGGCGTTCAATTTCTGCCAGCTGACTTTCTGAAATTGCTTCAAAATGAGAGAAGTCAAAGCGCAGTCTGTCTTCAGTAACTAAAGAACCGGCCTGACGCACATGAGTGCCCAAAACTTTTCTTAATGCCCAATGCAAAAGGTGGGTTGCTGTGTGGTGACGCTGGATTGCAAGCCTGCGTTCCACCTCAACATTCAAAACAACGTCTTTGCCTATGTCAGAATTTGAGACGCTGTTTTTTGCAACTTTGTGCAAGTAAAGGCCATTTGCATTTACCTTTGTGTCTGAAATATCAATACGCCTATCGCCAATCATCACATAGCCGGAGTCTCCAACTTGGCCGCCTTTTTCAGCATAAAACGGAGTTTGAGGGAAGACCAAAAAGTCTGCGTCATCGCCCTCAATAACTGCGATAAGCCTTGATTCAAAATTTGTAAAGTTTGGTTTTTCAAAACCCAAAAACTGGCTGGATTCAATATCGGAAGACACATCTGCAACAGAAATTACTTCACGTTTTTGCGCATCTCTTGCTCTGCAACGCTGCTTTTCCATTTCTGCTTCAAAGCCTGCAATGTCAATTTCTATGCGGCGTTCACGAGCAATAAGCTGCGTTAGGTCGATAGGAAAACCATAAGTGTCATAAAGAGTAAACGCTTGTTCGCCTGTGATGCGGTCTTCATTTTTTGTGATAGTGTCAAGCAGCTGCAAGCCTCTGTCTAAAGTTCTGTCAAAAGCTTTTTCTTCATTTGCCAAAACCTTTTTAATAATTTCTGCCTGTTCTTTTAATTCAGGAAAAACTGGCGACATTTTTGCGATAAGAGTGTCAGAAAGTTTCGTGAAAAAACCTTCCTTAAGCCCAAGTCTTTTTCCGTACATAACAGCTCTGCGCAAAATTCTGCGCAAAACATAATTGCGGCCTTCACTGCCAGGCAAAATGCCATCTGCAATAGAAAAGCTAAGTGTGCGGATATGGTCTGCAAGCACTCTGAATATGCAGTCTGTGAGTTCTTCTGCGCTTAAGTCATCCCTATTTTCAGGTATGCTTGCTGTGTAGGTTTTGCCAGACATATCAGAAATTTTCGCAAAAATTTCTGTAAATAAATCTGAATTATAATTAGAAGAAACCCTTGAAAAATCTGTGAAGTTTTTAGTTGTTGCCATTATGCCCGCAACACGCTCTAAGCCCATGCCTGTATCGATATTCTTAGCTTTTAAAGGCACAAAAGAGCCGTCTTCTTCTGCATTAAATTGCATGAAAACAAGGTTCCAAATTTCTATACATTCGCAAGAGTCAGAATTTACAAGTGCACCCTTGGTGTCGCCATTTTTTGTAAGGTCAACGTGGAGTTCTGAACAAGGGCCACAAGGGCCTGTTTCGCCCATCATCCAAAAATTGTCTTTCTTGCCGCACTTTTTAATATGTACGCTTGGGTCTAGACCTTCTGCGATAAATATTTTCTCCCAGATTGCGTAAGCTTCTGCGTCAAACACAGAGGGTTCACCTTCTTTGGGGTTATAAACAGTGGCGTACAAGCGCTCTTTAGGAAAGCCCCAAACTTTAGTAAGAAGCTCCCAAGCCCATTCAATAGATTCTCTTTTGAAATAGTCGCCAAAAGACCAGTTGCCAAGCATTTCAAACATAGTGTGATGATAGGTGTCAAAGCCCACATCTTCTAGGTCGTTATGCTTACCGCCTGCACGAATACATTTTTGAGTATCTGCCGCACGCTTGTATGGGCCAGGGATGTCGCCCAAAAAGTAGGGGACAAACTGATTCATACCGGCGTTTGTAAAAATCAGATTCGGAGAGCTTTGCATTAAAGATTCCGAATCTACAATTTCTTTTTCTTTTGACGCAAAAAAGTATAGAAAAAATTTTCTAATTTAAAATGAGTTAAATTTTT
>JAVBSE010000094.1:0-5823 GCA_031547315.1 Opitutales bacterium | reverse complement strand
AGATATGGCTATCTTAGTCAATGCGTTTTTACTTTGTATTTAACGATATAAGCTCTTTGAAGTCTTGGAAAAATCAGCTATTTCGCAAGATATTCGGAAAATTAAAAAAAACAAAAAAACGCAAGCTTCCTGAGAAACTTGCGTTTTTATATGCTTGAGAAGGGAGTCGAACCCTTACGCCTCGCGGCACAGGATCCTAAGTCCAGCGTGTCTGCCAATTCCACCACTCAAGCGTAAGCCAATCATTAGGGATTATTTATTTGGCAATAGCAAGCTTTTTATTTTTATTTTTTAAAATATTTTTTTTTGAACCACAGATGACAAGTATAAATACAGATTTTAATTTGCGCAAATTATTCAAAATATCACCTAAATTGAAGGCTTATGCAGCTAATTTATATTTTCTTAATTTTTGAAAGTATACTAGTTACTTGCACATAAAAATAAGAAAGAAGTTCTTTTCTTTTTTTGAATAAGAAAATCTAATTTAGTTCGAGGAAAGTTTCCCGCACATTTAAAACAAAAAAAACACCTATCTTTGCAATAGGTGTTTTTCTTAAAAACTTTTTTAGTCTATTCTTACAGTGAAGCAATTGCTGCATCAACTGAGTCAAAAATATTAAAAATCTTATAGGCTCTTGTAATTTCAAATACCAATTTAGGTTTTGATTGCAACGCAGCCAAGGCAAACTTGCCGCCTTTTGCAGTGAAGTCTTTATAAAAACGAACTATTAGCCCAAGACCTGTACTGTCTAAGTATTCCATTTTGCTACAGTCAAAAACTACTTTAGAGTAGCCTTCAAAATATTTTGCAGTCTGCGCTTTGAATTCTGCATCGCTAGCTAGGGTTAAACGACCATCTATTGCAATGATTAAAACGCCATTTTTTTCACTTGATAATATTTGCATTTTTTAAAGTTTTTAAGGGTTCTGTATTAGTGTGTGTTGTATTATTTATTCTTAGATTTATTTATACTTTTAATAGAATTGCAACAAAATTCTCAAATATTTAAAACGTTGACAGAACTGCGATTTTTAGAATGATTATGCCTCATAATGAGTGATTCCATTAGAGTTCTAGCTGTTGACGACGAAGATTATATGTTAAAAATACTCAAGGTTTGTTTAAAAAAACCTGAGTTTGAATTAGAAACATGTTCTGATGCAATGTCGGCTATGTCGCGTTTTAAGGCAGGAACTTTTGACATAGTTTTGTCGGATATTGTTATGCCCGGAATTGATGGGCTTGAGCTGCATTCCCTTATCAGAGGCACAAATGCAGACATACCTATTGTCATGCTTACTGCAAGGGTTGACGATACTAACGGGCTTATTCTTAAAAAGATTTCTGCAGATAAAAACACATATTATCAGAATAAAAATTTCACTAAAGAAGAGCTTATTAACGTTATCACCAGAATTGTTGATGAACGCAGAAGTCTTAAACTGAAGTCAGACTATTTTAAAGAAATGGAAAACAACATTGCCCTTGCCGGCGATGTGCAGATGTTTATGTTCCCCAAGTGGAACTCTATAAGAAACGGGGCCCAGTTTTCATTTTTCTTTCTGCCTTACATGAAGATTACCGGCGATATTTTTGCCGTTAAAACTATGTCGCCAAATGTGTTTTTAGTTTTAACAGGAGATATCTCCGGACATGGTGTGCAGTCTGCCTTGTTTATGTCGCTGGTAAGTTATGCTCTTGAACGCATTTTAAGACTTAACGCAGGTAAAAAAATCCTCCCTCACGAGGTTCTGAACGAGCTTCATTCTTTCTTAAGCGGCATGGCTGCAGATAGGTATATGACTTGCATTGTGTCTATTATAGACTTTAATGAGAATAAGGTGACATTTCAAAATGCAGGCCATCCGGATTTTATTGTCTTTAGTCCGTCTAGCAAAAAAATCTACAATCCTAATCCTAAAAAAGAGGGTTCGCTTCCTGTTGGCATGGAAAGCACCACTGTATATACGCCTGCGGAAACTGTTGAATATAGCATTCCTGAAGATGCAATTTTGTTTTTCTGCACAGATGGTTTGATGGATTTGCAAGATAAGATAGGTCAAACTTATAAGATTGACCCCATTGAAGAATTTGTTGGCACTTTTGCAAAAGACGGTCTTTTGCCTTCCACGAATTTTAAAATTGTTGACGCAATTTTTAAGTTGGGCTTTAATGACATCTGTGACGATATTTCTATTGGCGCAATTTCAAGGCAGGTGGATGATCCTAACTGCAAATTCTTTTCTATGAGTCCGTTTCTGGCAGATATTGACCCTGCGGTTCAGGCAATTGCAAGTGCAGTTTTAGAACACACCGGCAACGAAACTCTGACTGCAAAGGTTGAATTAATTGTTTCGGAATTTTTGAATAATATTGTGATTCATGGTTTTGGACGCAAGGCAAACAGCCACCAAATTGTTGTGATAAATCTCAGATTTAAGCCTGACAGTTTGGATATTATTTTCTGGGATAAGGCCAAAGAATGGGATATGTATAAAAATATCTCTAATGGAGAAAGCATGAGCGATATTCTAAATCTTAAGGGGTCCGGCTCTGGCAGAGGGCTTTCTATGATTAGGCAGATGACAACGTCTGTTTTGCGCAATCGCTTTGCAGATACTCTTAATGAGACAACTTTGTCTATGAAAATTGAATAAATTTTTACAAAATGAAAGAAGAAATAATACAAAACATAATAAATGCATTTGAAATGGAACGCGAAGATGCAAATGAAATTTTTGAATCTTACCTTTCAGCATTTGAAGAAAATTTAAAGCTGCTAACGGTTTCGTTAGAGTCTAAAAATATGCAAGATGCAAAGCGTGCGGCTCATACTATAAAGGGCTGTGCGTTAAACTGCGGCGATAACGTTACTGCAGAAATTGCCATTCGTGCAGATTCTGCCGCAAAGGCTGAAAATTATGACCTGTGCTTAAAAGAGGCGCAAAGCTTGCAGTCAAGGTTTGACCAATTTTAATTTTTTTACACGCATACACACACTTAACTATTTTTTTAAAGCCTAAAATGAAGAATGAAAAAGATGATATTATAAAGTCTATTGAATCTAGAAATTCACATTCTGTATTTAAGAACAGAATGAAGGTATTTATCTGGAATTCTACTGTTTGGTTTGCTTATTTTCTTAAGCGAATGATGGATATTTCTTTTTCTGCAATTATCATATTATGCTTGTCGCCTTTGATGATACTTGTTGCCGTTTTAATTAAGTTGGAATCTAGGGGACCTGTAATTTTTAGGCAGGTTAGAGTTGGCAAAAATGGCAGAGAATTTAGCTTTTATAAATTTAGGTCTATGCGCCAAGATGCAGAGTTTGCAAAAAAACAAATCATGCAGCAAAATGAAAGTAAAGATGGCGTAATCTTTAAGATGAAGCAAGACCCTCGCATTACGAAGGTTGGAAAGATTATCAGAAAATTTTCTATCGACGAGCTGCCTCAGCTTTTCAATGTTTTGGAAGGGAGCATGAGCCTTGTTGGACCTCGTCCGCCTTTGCCTTCGGAAGTTGCGCAGTACACTTTAGAAGATAGAAAACGTTTGCATGTTAAGCCCGGAATTACTTGCATTTGGCAGGTTTCGGGGCGCAGTGATATTCCGTTTAAGCAGCAGGTGCGCTTGGATGAGCAGTATATTAAAAGTCATGGGGTAGTGAGAGATTTTATAATTTTATTAAAAACAATTCCGGCTGTTATTACAGGAAAAGGAGCTTACTAAAATGCGCGCAATATTAAATTGTTCGGCCCCAGACAATCATTGGGATCAAGAATACTTTGACACAATGAGTGTTTATATGCTCCCGGTATTGGGTAAGCCTATAATTGAGTATTATATGGAATATTGCGTACTTGCAGGCGCAAAATCTGTATTGGTCTTATTGCAAGATTATGATGAAGAGCTTGTAAAATTTTTGGGCGCAGGCACAAAGTGGGGTATTTCTATTGAAATAGGAACAGCTTCTGCAGGAGACAATAAAGATTCAACTCTTAAAAAGAATAGTCACTTTTTAGATGGCTCTGAAATTTTGTTTTTGGACGGATTCTTTTTGCCGCTGTGTTTTAAGGCTGTGCAGGAAGAAAATTCTTCTGAAAACATAGTGCCGGATTTGTCTTTGCTGCAGCCTTATAAAGATGGGCTTCAAAGAATTAGCCTTATTTCTGAGACGGGTAATTTGCCTTATTCTTGCGAAAGCCTTGAGATTAGAAGCATTTTAGAATTTTATAATTTGAATATGCTTTTGCTTAAGTCTTTTAACAGATTTATTTTTATGAGAGGCTATGCAGTGCAATCTGACGTCTTTATGGGCATGAATAATGCAATTACAAGGGGTGCAAATTTGAATCCGCCTCTTATAATTGGCGATAATGTTCATATTGAAGCGGGCGTAAAGGCAGGTCCTAATTCTATAATTGGCGATACTGCTATTGTTGATAAAAGCACTCATTTGGAAGACGTTATTGTTTTTGGAAAAACTTATATTGGCACTGACTTAGAGCTTAAAAAGAAAATTTTAATGGGGCAGTATATCATTGACCCAGAAGTTGGCGTAAAGCTTATGTTCTGCGACAGTTTCTTTACTTCACCTGTTGATACTGGCAGTGCAAAAACTGTATTTGCAAGAATATATGAGTCTATTTTTGCATTTGTTTTGCTTTTGCCTCTTTTGGTTTTTTACATTCCATTTTTGTTTTTGGGCAGACCGCCAAGCAAAATGGTTAAATTTGCAACACCTTTAGGGGCTGTTGTTTCTGTAAAAAAGTATCTTAGAACATCAAAGCTTAGAAACATTTGGTTTTTCAAAATGTCTTTGGATAAAGTTCCAAGATTGATTGCTGTTATGCTTGGCAAAATGTCTTTAGTAGGAGACTCTTTGCAGCCAAGTGAAGATGATGGAGAATTTAGAATGCACTATAAAATTTATTCTCCGGGTGCTTATACTTATGCTGACTCTCTTGGCAAACGCACAACTTATGACAAATTTATAGACGACCTTTACTACAGGCATGGCAAAACTTTTAAAACAGATTTGCAGGTAATTTTGCGTACCTACATAACAAGAATTTTTGGTGACCAAAGTAAATAAAGAATGAAGTCTTCTTATACTTTTGAATATAATAGCGAGCTTGAAAAAATTTTAGATGAGGCCCTAGAAGGCATTGCCTTAGATGTTAAAGCAGATGCGGCTTACGCCTATTTAGATTATTTGGTTTTGGGCGGCGGCTATGGCAGGGGAGAGGGCGGTATCTTAAAAACATCTGAGGGTGCACGCCCATTTAATGATTTAGACTTCTTTGTAATTTCAAAAACAGATGCGCCTGAAGAAACAGCAAAACTCAATAAGTTTTTTGAAAAACTTTCTAAAAAGTGGACAGAAAATTTAGGCATAGAAGTAGATTTTGGCGCAGCAAGATCTGCAAACTATATTTGCAAGCGCTCTCACATTTTAATGTGGAAAGAAATGATAGATTGCGCCAAGGTAGTGCTTGGCGATGCTGCAAAATTTAAGCAGGTTTTTACTTCAAATAAGTTCGTTCCTCCAAGAGAAGCTGCAAGGCTTATGATGAACAGGACAACAGGCTTAGTGCTTGCAAAACAGCGTTTGGCAAAACAGAGTTTGGATAGTTTTGATATAGATTTTATTTCAAGAAATATAAATAAGTCTGTTTTGGCCTCTGCGGATATTGTTTTGCTTTCTTCAGGTTTTTTGCCTTTTAAGTCTTTAGACAGGCTAGAAAAAATATCTTCAATGGCTTTGCCAAAAGAACTTTTGGGCTTAAAAGAAGCGTATCTTGAGGCGCTTGAAT
>JAVBSE010000135.1:0-7544 GCA_031547315.1 Opitutales bacterium | reverse complement strand
TGGACGTTATCAGGGCCATGCGCGACGAATTTGGCGAAAGCGCAATGATAGGCACGCTTTTGCAAGAAGACTGCGTGCTTTTAGAACAGGCTCCTGGGCGCTATCCTTTTAAATTCTTGGGAGAAATCGGCATGCGTATCCACACTCTTGTTTCTGCTCCCGGTAAAAGTATTTACGCTTATTTGCCAAAGGACGAGCTTGATAGTCGTATGCAAACTCAAAATATTGTGATTTACAATGAAAACACTATCGCAACAAAAAGAGACTTTTTAAAAGAACTCGAAGATGTGCGCAAACAAGGTTATGCGATAGACAGAGGCGAAGAAATAGCAGGGGTTCACTGCATAGGTGCGCCAATATTTAATGCGCATGGCTATCCTATTGCGGCAGTTTGGATTACCGGACCAAGGGAACGCTTAGGGGCCGACAAATTCTCCGAAGTAGGGCCCGCAATTCGCAAATATGCTGACAAAATATCCGAACGTTTAGGCTACAACACATTCTAAAAGCTGTCAAACGGGGCAATCTGCTCCGGGATCAAAAAGCCCCACACAGGTCATGTACCTTTTGTACACTCCCTGCGTGGGGCTTTTTGCTGTCCTCGCATATCACCCCATTTGACAGCTTTTAGATAGCAATGTGTCACGCAGAATTTGACACAACTAACTATTACATCATTTCACAGTTTTTATACAGTTACTTTGCTATACTAATTTATCTGTGCCATCTACGGCTAAAATACAGCTTAAATTAGTACACAAAAAAGACGGAGCATCCGGAATACTTCGCCTTTTTGTTTATCTTTTTATAAAGACTAAATTACCACTTCAAACCAGCTTGGACTGAAACGATATGAGCTTCGCCAGTATAAGAACCAGTTACATTGTAACCATTACCGGCAGAACTATTGATACTGGAATTATCAAACAAGATATAGGTATAAGCAAGGTCAATATTCATATTGCCAAATTTATAACCAATACCGCCAGAAATCCACCATCTGTCTGCGTCTGGAATACGCACTGTTCTTAAAGATGCAGAGCGAACAGGGCTTTGGTCATAGCAAGCACCTAGGCGGAAAACCAAATTTTCATCCCACTCTGGATAGTAATGCATGCCAACGCTGATACGTGAAGTATCACGCCATTTTTCTTCAGTTGTGTGCACTTGTCCACTGCCAGTTTCTTTAATTGCCAATTCTTGGAAAGAACTCCACTGCGTCCAAGAATAGTCTGCCATGACAGCAAATTGCTTCCAGCCATCTTCTTTAAAACGATAGTAAACGCCTGCTGTTAGAACACTAGGAAGATCTAAATCAGCAGTGATATCAGGCGATCCATTTGCTAAAGGTCCTCTTTTGGTAAGGTTGCCATCAAGACTTTGAGAGATTTGATAGCGATAAGAAACGCCAAATCTGCCAGTTTCTAAGAATGTAACTGTTGCGCCAACATTAAAAGAACCTGACCAAGAATGTCCTTTAGCTTCCACAAATTGTGAAGGCCCACCAAGATAGTTTGAAGATGTTAAATCAGCTGTTACGTAATCTGCAGATGCGCCAACGCACAAAGAAAGCCAATCAAGAGGTTTTACTGCAACGCTTGGGTTAATCTGTATGTCCATCAGTTCGCTTTTTACGCCTTCTGCACCACCTTCAAAACCACTATTATATTTAGTAGTTAAGCCATAAGGTGATGTCACAGACAAAGTAGCCAAAACTGCATCATTGAATTTGTGCACATAAAAGAAATTAGGCACAAATGCAAGCTGCCCTGCATTGCCGCCATCATTGTTAGGGATAGTGCCGCCTGGCCAAGTTGCACTGCCTTTAAATTTCATCGTAGGTATAATAAATGTACCTGCGCCGTCTATTTTGTTGTCGCCTTCTACAAAGAAAGCTGCTGATGGGTTCCAATAAGCTGCGGTGGCATCGTTGTTAGCGTTGACTACCGCACCTGCGAGAGCGGTACCAATGTTTGATGCGCCCTGTTCAACAACTTGGAATCCGGAAGCCCAAATTGTTGAAATCGCAACAAACATTGATATCGCTAGTGTCGATATTTTTTTGATCATTGTTATTTCGTGTTTATTTGTTAATAAAAAACGCATCTTAAAAAAATGCGTGGGGCTAAAGGTATACTAAACTTTGCCTTTGAAAAGAAAAAATTTAACTTATTTTTAAAGCAGAAAGCGCAAAAAAAGGCACTTTTTAAAGTGCCTTTCAAAATTTATCTGTAAGATTTTAATCTTTTGGTGCAAAGTTATTATACTTTAGCCAGTCTTCCAGCAAAGAAAACCATTTGTCGACAGGCTTTTTTCTGGGGTGCATGCCATGTCCGTGACCACCTTCATAAAACATATGCAAGTCCACAGGAACACCATTTGCTTCAAGCGCCAAAAAGTAGGCAATAGAGGCCTTATAGAAGGCGGTATCTTTAATATTATGCACAATAAATGCAGGAGGCGTGTCGGCAGTAACATTTATATCTTTTGCCAGTGTAAGAGGTTCGTTCTTATTTCTTGAGTCTAGCCAGGCAGGGTAAACTAAAACGGCGAAGTTGGGCTTAACAGAAAGTTTGTCGGCAGCATCTTGCGGCGCATAAAGTTCTTTGTCATAATTTGTAGACATCCAAGCAGACAAGTGTCCGCCTGCAGAAAAGCCCATAAAGCCCACTTTGTTTGGATCTATATTCCATTTTTTTGCATTGTGGCGCACGAGGCGTATTGCACGCTGGGCGTCCATATAAACTCTGTCTTTGTCATTAAATTCGTTGGGAATTCTGTATTTTAGAATAAATGCACTTACGCCCATTTTGCTTAGGTTATTTGCTATGTCCACGCCTTCGTGGCCATATTGCAGCCCTCTGTAAGCGCCGCCGGGGCACACTATTATTGCTGCTGTGGGTTTGTCGGATTCTGCCTTAAAAAACTGCAGCTGGGGAATTGAAACATTATTAACTTCAAAGCCCTGAAATTCTTTTTCCTTTTTAAAAGAGCCTTTTACAGATTCTGGCAATACAGGCCCTTTATTCTGGGTAGTGCCCTGCATTTTAACGCCTTCCCAAATATTGAAAAATGGGCTGTCGTCATAATCTGCAAGCGCAAAAATTGGGCTTAATGCAAAAGTCAAAACAGTAGATATAGTATGTAATTTCATAAGAACAGACAGTTATCAAAAGCGACTTTTACAGTCAACTACTTTAAAGTTTCTTTTTCTTTTAAAAGCTTTGCATAGCTTGAACATATCATAAAAACAATGAGCATATTTAATGTAATGAAGTTGTTATACAAAATAATGTCATTAAAAGAATACACTATGATTATGAAAATTGTGGCAAACGCAGCAGACAAAAAGTAATTTTTCCAAAACTTTGCCTTATAAAGCTTGTAAATAAAGCGCACAAAAAATGTCAATAAAATAGCTGCCCAAAATATTCCGTACTCAAAAAGAAATTGAAGCGGGTCGGAGTGCGCGTAAATCAATCTTTTTTGATAAGTTCTTTCTTCGCCGTCTTTTAACTTAAGTTTTTTAGAGACATTATGCTCTTTAGGCATAAAAACTTTCGAAATATCTCCGTAAGAATTAGAGCCGCCACCAAAAAATATTTTTGAAGCTCTTTGAGACGCACTGCCTCTGCCTTCAGGGGAGCCGCCATTTTTAATCATATTTAATGAAACTAACTTTATTTCATGCCTGCCGGAACCAAGTTCGTTTATTCCTTTTTCTAAAGTAGGAGAGGTTTTAAGGGCGTCCATTCTGGAACGCATTTTTTGGCTTAAAAGCGCAGGGTTCATGTAAATAGTCACACCTGCACCTGAAAGTCCTAAAAATATGAGAGAGGCAAAAAGAAAGAATTTTGTTTTTTCCCCTCTAAAAATGAGCTTGATTAAGGCAATAGAAATAAGCGCCAAAAGGGTAATAAATCCTACAATAACGCCGCCTATGCTGTTAGAAAAAAACAAAGCAGAAATTAGCACAAGAAATGCAAAGCCAAAAACAAAAAAAGGTTTTGTCTTTTCTGAAGGCAAAATCTTGAATGAGAAAAAAATATTGCCCCAAAGAGCGCCAGTCAAACCCAAGCCTATAATCATATATGCTGCAGCTTGGTTTCTGTAAAAAAATGTTCCAAATGGCGATGCGCTTGTTTCAAAAATACCAAGCATGAGTCTGTTGTCTTTTGCAAAAAAATGGACACAAAGCCCAATTGCAGCGCAGGCAAATGCGCCTAATGATATTGTAGCGGCGCTCTTTAAAATAAATTTTTCGTCCTTAAAAAGCAAATTTGCAGACGCTATGGCACAAGCAAATGTTCCTATGAATATTAAGAGAGACTCTGTGCATAGGCTGTTGTCGTAAAGTGCGTTAACGCCAGATGGCAGCAAAAGATAAAACGGCATATAAGTCATCAAAGACTCGCCATAAACAGGCGTGAATTTTGCAAAGATATTTGCATTTTGAATCAAGATATATATCGCAAAAAAAATAAGAAATAAGAAAGGTTTAAAGCTAAAAGTTTTCTTTAAATTTTCCTTGATGTCGCCGCTAAAAATTGAAAGCGCAAATACTGTAAGAAAAACAAAAAAAGCAAGAATATAGGAAGAAGGGCGTGCCCCTCCAAAAAACACTCCTGTAAAAAAAAGACCGAAAAGAAATGCAAATTCAGATATTTTTTTCATAAACAAAACTTAGATAGCAAGTGCCAGATAAACTGCAAGCGCTAAAAAAATTACAATACGTACAATGCGTTCAATTTTCCAAAAGCCGGCCTTCATCAAAAATGGGCGCAAAGCCCCTGCCAAAATTGCAATTGAGCCAAATACTATTATTGTATTTAGCATAAAAATAAGTCCATAAATAATAAACTGGCTTGTGGCAGAATATTTGCCTGAATCTACAACAAAACCTGAAAGAAACGCCATAAAAAATATTATAACCTTTGGGTTTATAATATTCATAATAATCCCTTGCCTGTAAAGTGCAGGCAAAGATTTAATTTTTATTCCTGCAGCATTTTTTTCTGAAGCGTTAAAAGTTTTAACAGAAGCTTTCTCTTTAAAAGACTCGTAAGCCAAATAGCAAAGGTAGGCTATGCTTAGAATTTTTAGAATCATCAAAGCAGGGCCCGAGCTTCTTATAATCAAAGATAGCCCTGTAACGCATAAAGTAATGTGCACCACAACGCCTGAAGTGAAGCCCAAGGCCAAAATAAAGCCTCTTAGCCTTCCTCTTGTTATGCTTTCAGAGAGCACAAGCAAGTTATCCGGCCCGGGCGCAAGGGCCAAAAGAAAAGATGCAGTGCAAAATGTAATTATATGAGAAAAATCCATTGCGTTAAATAGTCTCAATTTATTTTAATTTAACAAACAATTTTTTTGGAAATTTTATTGGCAAAGCTTAGAAGAATCTGCAATACTTGGGGCAAAATATGGATAAAGAGAGCATTTTAAAAATTTTAGGCAAAGTAAAGTATCCTCCTTACGAGAAGGACATTGTCAGCTTTGGCATTGTAAAAGAGGTCTTTATTGATGGCGCAAATGTGGAAATTGGAATTTTTACTGCTGCAAAAAAAGAAAAAAACGATCTTTTGTCTGCGCAAATAAAAGAAATTCTTGAAGAGAATTTTAAAAATATAAACGTATCTGTAAAAATTTTAGAGAGCGACCCTGCAAAAGACAAGGCAAGTGCGCCCGCAAAAGAAACTCTTGCAAATGTAAAAGTTAAAATCGCAATCGCTTCAGGCAAAGGCGGAGTGGGCAAAAGCACTGTTGCAGCAAACTTAGCAAGGGCGTTTGCCAAAATTTTTTCCAAAAATAAAGAAGCAAAAGTGGGCTTGATGGATTGCGATATTCATGGACCAAGCGCAGGCATTTTACTTGGCAAAACCGCCCACCCAACCTCTGACGGAGAAAAAATATTTCCGCCGGAAAAAAACGGCGTCAAAACTATTTCTATGGGTATGCTTGTAGACGCCTCCCAGCCTCTGATTTGGCGTGGCCCTATGATTACAAGTGCTATCAAGCAGTTTGCAAACGACGTAGAGTGGGGAGAGCTTGACATTATGGTTTTAGACCTTCCGCCAGGCACCGGTGACGCAGTAATCAGCGTTGCGCAAATTATACCTCTTAATGGCGCAGTTATCATAACTACTGCAAACAAGCTTGCAGAATCTACTGCCACAAGGGGCGCAAAAATTTTTGAAAAAATGAATATTCCAATTTTGGGCGTTGTTGAAAATATGTCTTACCTAGAACTTTTTGACGGAAGCAAAATGAAAGTTTTTGGCGAGGGCGACGCAGAAGCCTGTGCAAAAGAGCTTTCTACCAGCGTACTTGCGCAAATTCCTATCGATACAAGTTTGCAGACAGATAAGCCTTCTGAAAAATCAGAAAAACTTTTCGACAAGCTTGCGCTTGATATTCTAATGGAGCTAGAAAAAAAATAATTTTCACCAAGCGTAAAAATGGAAGAAATTTTAGATGCAAATTTTTTTACTGAAGGCCTTGTCATGCTTGCAGACGCTTCGGGAGACAGCCCTTTTGTTTGCATTGCAAAAGATGGCAAAGTACTCTGCGAAATTGTAGAAATTGGCGGCACTTTGGAAAATATTTTTGACATGATAAGGCGTGCTTTGGCGTCTTGCGGCGCAGAAATTTCAGACTTTAAAGCCTTTTGCTTTTGCAGGGGAACAGGCTCAATACTTAGCATCAGAATATTATCTGCGGCCTTTGCAAGCTTTAGGGCAATGAACCCAAATGCAGTTTGTGTAACTTGGAATTTGCTAGACGTTTATGCAGAAATTTTAAGAATGGAAGAAGGCGAAACTTTCTCAATAGTCTGCCCCTCAAGAAAGCAGTATGCAAACGCAATTTCAAGGGCGGATGGGCTTATTTCAAAGGCGGAAATACTGTCTGAAAAAATATCAAATTTGCCAAAGCCAATAATGCATATTCGCCAAAAAAAAATTACAGATAAAAATTTTGAAGGGCTAAGCGAAATTTATTTTAGTCCCACAAAAATATTTGAATTTTTAAAACTTAAAACACGCTTTGCCTATCTTTTAGAGGCTGGCGAAATTGCAGACGCCCTTGTGCTTGCAAAAAGAGAATATGTAAAATGGAATTCCCAAGCACACAGCTAAGATGTTCTGTTCATATAGACCTTTATGCGCTTGAAAGAAATTTGGGGCGCATTAAAAAGTTTTTGCCAAACTCGCAAAGCTATATTGCGCTTGTTGCGGCTGACGCCTTTGGAATAGGCATAGAGGCTGCTGTTGCACGCCTTATGCTTAGCGGCGCCGACGCCTTTGCCGTAACAAATTTGTCTGAAGCCTTGCGTGTCAGAAAAACAGGGCAGGGCTGGCCTGTGATAGTTTTAAGCGCAACTATACCGGGCGAAGAAGATATTTTTGTTGAGCATAACATTACACCTACAATTTCAGGATACGAAGAAGTTTTGCGTTTTGAAAATGCTGCAAAAAAAGCGGGCAAAATTTTTGGAGTCCATCTTAATTTGCCAAGTAAAAATAAGAAGACATCAATCCCTGATT
>JAVBSE010000109.1:0-5467 GCA_031547315.1 Opitutales bacterium | reverse complement strand
CGACTTAGATATTTATGTTAAAATTTGGAAGGCAATAAATTAAATTTGATTTATGGGGCAAGCCTGTCGATTTGCCATTTGCCGTTTTCTAGTTTGTATTGAAATCTGTCGTGAAGGCGGCTTTTGCGTCCTTGCCAAAATTCAAAAACAGTAGGCACAATTTTGTAGCCGCCCCAAAAACTTGGAAGAGGAATTTCTCCATCAGAAAATTTCTGCTTCATTTCCGCAAATTTTGCTTCTAATAATGAGCGGGAAGTAATTACAGAGCTTTGATGCGAAACCCAAGCCCCAAGTCTACTGTCGGAAGGGCGTGAAAGAAAATATTTTAAAGATTCAAGAGTGCTTATTTTTTCTACTTTGCCGCAAATCTTAAGCTGGCGCTCAAGCCCAAGCCACAAAAAGTGCGCTGCAATGTTTGGATTTGCCTTTATTTCATTTGCTTTTGCAGATTCGTAGTTTGTAAAGAATACAAAGCCTTTTTTATCCCAACTTTTCAGAAGCACAGTTCTGATGTTGGGAATGCTGTTTGCATCTACAGTTGCAATTGTCATGGCATTGGGCTCTTCAAGCTTGCAGTGCAGTGCTTCGTCGAACCATTTTGCAAATTGATTGAAGGGGTTTTCATCCAAATCGGCACGTTCAAGCGTGCCTTTTTTGTATTCTTCTCTGAGCTCAAAAATATCCATCTTATATTGAATTGATTTCTTTAATTGTTTTGGTTCCAAATTCGCTTGTGCCAAAATTTTCTAGAACAGACACAGCAAATTTTACTGCAGGATTCTTTTTGGAAAGACTGCACTGAATGTTTTCATCACCCTCGTTTTGCGTCATAGATCTTGCAAAATCTGCAAGGGTAATATTGTCAGGGTTATGCGATGGTTTGAAGCCTATTTCGCCGCTTGCAAGTTCTATTTCACAGACAAGGTCTCTGTCTGACATATAACTTAGAAGGTTCTGGATAATTTCTGACGGAATATCAAATTTATCTGAAAGCTCTTTGATAGCAGGCGCAGGCTTATTTGTGCAAAATGCGGCCGAAATCTCAGAATATATTGCAAGCGCAATAAGCTCTCTTACTTTAAAGCCTGTGCGCTCCCAAAGTTTGCTGCTTGCAAACAAATTTCTGTTTTGAATTGCGTAGGTAACTTGAGAGCCTGTTAAAATGAAAAGCCAAAAGATATAAAGGCAAAACATTGCAATTGGAACTAAGGCAAAATATCCGTAGAAATTGTTTTGCTCTACAACTTTACCCATGTACAAAAATGAAAGCTTGTTGTTTGCCACAAGCAGGCAGGTTACAAGAATTGCGCCAATAAGAGCAGGAACAGCCTTCACAAGTGTGTTTGGCATTAGCTTGTAAAAGAGTGTGAGAGTTAGCACCAAAACTGTCATCCCAATAAGCTGAGTTGCCCAGCCTGCGTACTGAGAAATAAATGGAATATTTTTAAATAAACCTGAAAGCTGTGAGCCTGCCAGAAAGGTCATTCCCGAAAGTCCAAAAACTACGCCCAGCGTAATCAGCATCCAGTAAAATGAAATACGCATTATCCAGCCCCTGCCTTTTTTTACATTCCAAATTGCATTGAAGGCGCTTTCCATATTTACGCACAAAAGCAGACAGGTAAAGACAACTGTAACTGTTCCAAAAATACCTAAAGATGTGCTGCCCTTTGAAATTTTTTTAATCATTGCAAAAATTTCAGGGTTAATTTGCCTTAGTTCTTCATCTGAAACTTTATCTGTTTGTGCACTTGCGCCGTCTGCATTTGCGACATTTTCTGTTTGATCTGCTTCTTGTTCCAAGTGCACAACTTCTTTTACTGCGGGCATTACAAAGACCATTGCCTGAGTAATTTTTTTGTAGATAAATTCCTCGTCCGTGAAAACCTTGCTTGAAAAAATCATAACAACTGCAACCAAAGGGCCAAGCGCCAAAAGCGTTGTGTATGACAGGGCCGCAGCCTGCACAGGTATTCTGTTTTTAAACATGCCCGTTATTAAAACAATAAGCGCACGCAGAAGTGTGAAAACAAACTTTAACGGCAAAGACAGGCGTTTTGTGTCTGAAAGCCAAATTCCGTCTTTTAAAAAATCGAAATTTTGTTTGATGAACTCTTTTAGATTAAATTTTTTATTAGTCATAAAATTTAATTTGTTTTAATTAGTAGGTATAAAAATATAAACGAAAAAAAGAAAATTAAAATCGATAAAACACGCTTCATTCTTACTGTAAGCAGTGTGGCAAAAATCCAGTATAAAAATATGTAAAGCGCCGGCGTGTCTTGATAATTCTTAAAATATAAAAACGCCAAAACGCCTCCACAAAATGGCAAAGCAAGCCTAAGTAAAAGCATAGGCATAGGTCTAAACAAAGACCAAAAAATTACTGCCGCCAAAAAAAGCATAAGAATGCTCTGAAAAAAACCTTCGCCATTTATCTTAAAGAAAATCTGCGCAAAAATATTTAAAAGAAAAAAAAGCGCCAGCAAACTTGCAGAAGTTTTAAATTCTTTTTGCTCAAGGCAGATGCAGTTTTCTTCTAAAGTGTTTTCTGCATTTTGGGGAGTGCTGTTTGCGTTTGCTTCCATTGTAATTCAAACAGGTTTAAAACTGGCTGCGCTTTCTTGCGTTTGTATTGCCCAACCAGCCAAGCTTTGTTCTTAAGATTGAAAAATGCGAATATTTAAGCGGGCGCAAAAAATTTAAACTTTCTTTTGCCAAAGAAATTTTAAGTGAAGATATTTTTTTAGATTCTTGAACTTGATTGCCATCCGCAATAAGCGCTGCGTCGTTTGTTTTTATTTCAATTTCGGCAGAACTGTCAAAAACTATGCTTCTGCTGGAAAGTGTGTGCGGACAAATGCTTGTCATCACAAAAGCGTTGGCAGTTGGGTGAATTATTGGGCCGCCAGCAGAAAGATTGTATGCAGTAGAGCCTGTTGGCGTAGAAAAGATAAGCCCATCGCCCAAGAAGCTTGAAACAAACTCATTATTAACAAAAACATCCAAAGTGATTGCTTTTGCAACAGAGGGGCTTTTTACGGCAAAGTCATTAAGTGCCAAAATTTTTTTGTCAGAAAATTCTGCCTGCAAGAGATTGCGCTTTTCTATTTCATTTTCTCCATTTAAAATTTTGAGAAAATCTTCATTTGAAGTTTCGTCAGTGAGCGTTGCCATGAAGCCCAGTTTGCCCAAATTTACGCCAAAAATAGGAACATTGTGTTTTACTGCTCCTTTTAGAGCTGCCAAAATTGTTCCATCGCCGCCAATTATGCAGCAGAGGTCTGCATTTTCAAAAGAATTTTCTGCAACAGGGTAGGCTGTTGTGATTTCTGTTTCTAGCCCGGCAGACGTGGCAATTTTTGCAAGCTTCAAAGAAAGCTCTTTTGCATTTGGTTTTTCGTAATTTACGACAAAAAGAATTTTTTTGTATGACTGCTTCACGATTATTTAAAATACTGGAAATCTTTTAAATTTTCGCAACATAATTTTTATTCTTAAAACAGAAAATAATGTTGAACCTGAGATAAACTTTGCTTGAATTGTTTACTTTATTATGTCTGAAAGAAAAGTTTACACCAAGGAAGAAGTTGTCGCAACTATGCCGCAGCAAGATCCGTTTTTATTTATTGAAGAAGTAGAAGTCTGTGGCGATACTGCAAAAGGATCTTACACTATTAGAGGTGATGAGAATTTTCTTAAAGGGCATTTTCCTGGCAATCCTGTGTTCCCTGCATCTATAATGTTGGAAGGCTTGGGGCAGCTTGCAATTTTTTTGCTTCTTAAAAGAACGCCTGACGAAGGCGACATTGCGCCAAATCCTAAGTGCATATTTTTTACTTCTGCAGATGGCGTAAGGTGTACACGTTTTTGCAAGCCCGGAGATAAGTTGGATTTTTATATCACAGCAAAAAGAGTAAAATTTCCCTTAGGCTTGTTTGAGGGCAGAATTCTTGTGGGCGAAGAAAAAGCAGCATACGCAGAAAAAATTTCACTAATATTTGACAAAATTGTATGAGCCAAAAAAACGTAGTAATCACAGGGCTTGGATTTATCACAAGCATAGGTAACAATAAGGCGGCTGTTTCAGATTCGCTTAAGAACCTTATTTCAGGGATAGAACTTTATCCGCCATTTGATAACGATAGTACTCCTATAAAATGTGTTGGTACTATTAAAAATTTTACTGTTGATAGTTTGGATCCTGAAGACTGGACTTACCCTTCAGAATATAATATTCGCAGAGAAACTCTAAGAGGTTTTTCTCCGCACGTATTGTATGCTTATTGCGCAATGGTGCAAGCTATTGCAGATGCAAAACTTACAGATGAAGATGTATCTAACTTTGATACAGGCATCTATACTGCGTCAGGCGGCTCAACAAGTTTTATTGTCAACAATGTTGCAAGGATGGAGAAAATAGGCGTAATGCGCAGCTCGCCTATGGGCGTTGTTGCGTCTGTGGTGGGCACGCTTTCTTTTAATTTGGCATCTGCATTTAAGATTAAGGGGGCAAGCTGCGGTTTTGCTTCTGCTTGCGCAAGCAGCGGTCACGCAATGGGTTTTGCTTATGACGAAATTGCAAACGGCAGGCAAAAGCGCATGTTTGTTGTTGGCGGCGAAGATGGCGACAGGCTTTCTATTTTACCTTTTGCAGGTATGAGGGCGTTGTCTATGTCTAAAGATCCTAAAACTGCTTCACGTGCTTACGACAAAAACAGAGATGGCTTTGTTGGCACTGGCGGTGGCGTAGTTTTGGTAATGGAAGAAGAGTCTGAAGCTATAAAACGTGGTGCAAAAATTTATGCAAAAATGCTTGGTTGGGGGCAGGGCAGCGATGGCTTTAATGTTGCAATTCCGCATCCTGGCGGCGATGGCTTAGCTAATGCAATTCGCTTGGCGTTAAAGAGTACAAATTTGAGCCCTGAAAATATCGACTATATTAACACTCATGGCACATCTACTCCTATTGGCGACGTTGCAGAGCTAAAGGGAATTTCAAAAATATTTGGCGATAGTCCTAAAGCTGCAATCAGCAGTACAAAGTCTCTTACGGGGCATGGGCTTTCGCTTGCGGGCGTTATGGAATCTGCATTTTGTGCTGTGGCTATGGACGAAGGTTTTATGCCTGGCAGCGCAAACATTGAAACCCTTGATCCTGCTGCAGAAAGTTTTAACATTCTGCGCGAAACAAAGTATGAAACGCCCAAAACAGTTATGTCATTAAATAGTGGTTTTGGCGGCGCAAATACAGCTTTGGTTTTTCAAAAAATTTAACTGATTTTTCAGGATGATTTTTCTTTATCGCCTAGCCTACTTGCCCTTGCTTTTTATCCTTATGCCTTATTATGCATTAAGGATGATTAGGCGCGGCGGTTATGCTAAAGATTTTTCGCATCGTTTTGGCGGGCAACAAGATTTGCCAAGTGTTCAAATAGGTAAAAAAAGGCTTTGGATACAGGCTGTC
>JAVBSE010000190.1:0-2516 GCA_031547315.1 Opitutales bacterium | reverse complement strand
CTTCAATGGCTCTTGGAATGATTATTCTGACGAAGTGCGTGAAGCGTTTATATTTTTAACATTTAGAACAGATGATGAAGAAAAAGTTGCAAACTTTGTACGTAAAAATTTTAAGGTATCAGAATCTGCAATCAAAAATATTGTAGAAAAATCTTTGGACTTAAAAGAAGGCACAGGATCGCTTTCTGCATGTGCCATGAAAAAAATTATGCCGTTCCTTAAAGAAGGTTTGATTTACGACAAAGCTTGCACTGCGGCAGGCTATAATTTCAACAAATATGGCAGCGATGAAGTTCTAAAAGAATTGCCTTATTATGGCGCTGTCTTGCGTAATGCAGTAATGGGCAAAAAAATCGGCGCAGATGAAAAATCTGAGCCGGAACAATATTATGGAAAAATAAATAACCCAACAGTTCACGTGACACTTAATCAGTTGCGCAGAGTTGTAAACAAAATCATAGAAGTTTATGGAAAGCCTGCCGAAATTGTTGTAGAGCTTGCAAGAAATTTGCCTCTTGGCGAAAAGGGTTTAACTGATCTTGCAAAAACACAAAAGAAAAACAAAGATGCAAATGAAATTATAGATGGGGCCTTAGAAAATCTTGGCGTTGCAATAAATGCAAAAAACAGGATGAAGTATCGCCTGTGGGAAGACTTGAATCTTGATCCCAATAAACGCTGCTGCCCATTTTGTGGAAAAAACAGCAAGTACTATAATCATCCTATTTCTGCAGCAGAATTGTTTACTCCTTCATTTGAAATTGAGCACTTGCTGCCATTTTCAATTACATTTGATGACAGCAGGGCAAACAAAGTAATCTCTTGCATTTACTGTAATAGAGATAAGCGAAGCAGAACTCCGCATGAAGCTTTTTCATCAGAAAAGGAACGTTGGGAAGATATCACAAACAGGGCACTGCTCTTACATAAATCTAAGCAGTGGCGCTTTGAAGAAAATGCTTTAGAGCAGTTTAGAAAAGACAATAAAGATATGATTGCACGTCAATTAAACGACACAAGATATATGTCAAAAGTTGCACGTGAATATTTGTGTTGCTTGCTTCCAAGCGAAAAAATTTATACCTCAGTTGGCGCAACAACAGCAATTTTGCGTGGCAAGTGGAAGCTAAATGAAGTTTTGCAAGACGATACAGAAACAGATGCCAAAAACAGGGCAGACAATCGCCATCATGCTATAGATGCTTTTGTGTTAGCGTGTATAGACCGACCCTTATTGCAGAAAATTTCTAAGTATGCAAAAATCTGTGAAGATGCAGGAATGGACAGGCTTTTGGGCGACATAGAGCCGCCGCTTCCAAATTTTAACAGGGAGGAATTTAAGCGCAAAGTAGATTCAATAATTGTTTCTCATAAGCCAGACAGAGGCAATGTTGCAAATGCTGTTGCAAAAAATAAAACGCTTGGAGCTCTGCATAAACAAACAGCCTATGGACGTATTGGCGGAACTGATGATGACAAGCTGATTACAATTACAAGCCGCATTCCTTTAACTAATCTTAAGTTCAAAGAAGACAATATCAATCAAGTTGCAGATGCAAAAGTGCGCAGTGATTTATTGAAAAAATATTGGGAGCTTATTTCAGAAAAATTAGGAGAAAAAGAGTGGGTTCTTGCGTTAAAAGAATATACTGAAAATACAGGTACTCGCAGAGTTCGTATTCATCTTAAAAACAGAGAAATATCTAGTTTGATTGCAATTAGACGAAATAAAACAGAAGAAATATATAAATATATGGATAATGCAGAGAATTATTGTATGGATATATATTTACAAAATAATGAAAAAAAATGGGAGTATGAACCAGTTACAATGTATGATGCTCACAAAAATTTTAAAATTCCAAGATGGAGAATTAAAGACCCAAAAGCTAAACTTGTAATGCGCTTATTTAAAAATGATATTATTGCATTTGAAGAAAATAACGAAAGAAAATTAGGGCGTGTTGTTTTGTTGGCAACTCAAGGACAAATAGGGTTTGTAGATTTATGTTTAAATAAAATTGAGGGTAATCCAGATCGTAAAAAAGCATCTGCATTTCAAAAATTAAATGCTCGCAAAGTTTTTATAGATGAAATTGGACGTGTGTTTGACCATGGAAAGGCAAAATATTCTGAATAATGAAAGGACAGCGCATAATTGAAATCACAGAAGATGGGCGCTTTTTAGGTGTCGATAGGGGCTTTCTTATTGTAAAATCAGAAGGCACTGAAATTGGAAAAATTCCCTTAGACGATATTGCTTCTGTCATCTGTAATGCAAACTATGCGCTGCTTAGCACAAGTTTAATTTCTGCTCTTGCCCAAAATAAGATACCGCTTGTTATTTGTGACAGAAAAACAAAAAAACCAAGTTCGTTCACACTGGCAGTAGATTGTAATTATAGACAGGGCGATGTAATGCTTGCACAAAGTGAAAGCTCGTTGCCCACAAAAAAATCTTTGTGGAAAGAAATTGTGCGTCTTAAGCTTTTGCAACAAGCAGAAGTTCTTAAATA
>JAVBSE010000022.1:0-3262 GCA_031547315.1 Opitutales bacterium | reverse complement strand
TGTGCAAAGCAATCGAGGCGCTAGCCAACATTAATTGGGCGTTAATAGAATCTAAAATTTATTTTTAGCCATTATAATTCTACTACTAAAATCTTGATCAAAACCAGTACTTACAAAAACAGAATATCACACGACACTTATTTGTCGAATCCTACTTCCCAATCTGCACCGCAATTAACTTTAACTTAAATAAAAAAGCTTCTCTTTAAGTTTTGAGTTTTAAATAAAATCCAAATAAGACCTGCTTAAAACTATTGGATGCAAACTTTGTTTGCCTGCAGGAGGTTCTAGGAGGGGCGCAGCCAGCCCCTCCTAATAATAAAACAAAACAAAAACCCTAACTAAAAAAGAAAGTAGTCAGGATTTAATAAAATAAATTATTTTCCTAATTTTGTATTTGGTTCGGGGCCCATTATTAGTTCAAGCTTGCCGCCTTTAACTATTTCAAAGTGGTCTATCCAGAGTCTGTTTATATTTTTGCCATTTAGTTTTACTGACTGAATGTAGATATTTTCTGCTGAATTTTTGTGGGCTATGATTTCAAATTTTTGACCTTTGTAGTAATTTTTGTCTAGCTGAATTTCTATTTTAGAGAAGACAGGAGATGTGATTTCATAGCGTGTAGAGCCAGGGCATACAGGGTGTATACCAGAGGCTGCAAGGACGTACCAGGCCGACATTTGGCCTACGTCGTCGTTCCCTACTATGCCTGCAACGTCGTCATTGTATGCTTTTTCACAGATGGCCCTTGTCCACTTTTGAGTAAGGTAGGGTTTGTCTGTGTAGTTGAGCATAAATGGAACTTGGTGATTAGGTTCATTGGGGTGATTGTAGTAGTCGTTCCAAAGAAAATCTTTTGGCGTATTTTCAAAAAACAGTTCTAGCTCAGAGTCAAAAAAATCTGCGCCCATAAGTTTTTTGAGGCCTTCAATATCGTGCGGAACAAACCAGCCCTGTTGGAAGTTGTTAGATTCTACGCAGCCCTGGTCGTGTTTAAGTTTTCCTTTCCAAGGCAGCCACTTGCCATCTTTGTCTTTTGCTCTGAACCACTTTTCTTCTGCGTCCCAAATATTTTTGTACCATTTAGAGCGCTCAAGATATTTTTTTTCATCATCTTTTTTGCCAAGCGCTTTTGCAAGCGTACTCATACACCAGTCTGAATATGCATATTCCAAGGTCATGGAAACGTTGTTTGGGGTGTATCCAAGTTTTTCGTTATTTGCAAAAATGCGGTTTGTGTTTGCAGCGTATTCGTATGCTTTGTCTATGTCGTAATTTCTTATACCTTTTGCGTAGGCGTCGGCAAGCACTGATACTGCAGGGTTGCCTATCATGCAGCCCGAGTAGGCGTTTAAAAACTCCCAGCGATCGTAGTGCTTTTTTCCGTTTAGCTCGGCAAGTTGTATCCAAGAATTTATTTCATCGTTTACAATATCGGGGCGTGCAATTGTAAATAGGGGAAAGGCGCTTCTGAAAACGTCCCAGCCGCTGAAGATTGTGCGATATGTGAAATTATTTGCTTTATGAATTTTTTGGTCTGCGCCGGTGTACTGTCCATTTTGGTCAGAGAAGGTGCGTGGGTCTATCATGGCGTGATAGAGCGCTGTGTAGAATATTGTTTTTTCACGTTCTGTGCCGCCCGAAACTTTCATTATGCTAAGGGTGTCGTTCCAGATTTTGCGTGTAGATTTTACTAGCTTGTCGAAATTCCAATCGGGTATATTTGTTTCAAGATTTTCTTTTGCATTTTCCATGCTGACAAAAGAGATGCCGCTTTTTAGTAAGACCTGCTCTTTATCTTTTGTGGGGAATTCTGTATAAAAGCCTATGTGTTTACCTTGCGCAGACTTTTTCATTTTAGTGACTTTTGCATTTGCCACCACTTCTTGATATTCTGCGCTCATATTTGCCTCATTTTTTTTTGGCAAATTATCTGTGATTTCCGCTTCCCAGATTCCGTAATTTTCAATTGGTTTTGAAAGCTGGCAATAGAAGTAAACAGTGTAGTCTGCTTTGCCTGCGCCATTGCCCCAGCCGCCGTCTTTGTAGTGGCATTTTATCCAGCCTCTGATTGTGTTTTGGTTTACTATCTCAATAAATTCTTCTGTTGAAACGCCGCCGACTCTGCGTGCAAGGTCGAACTGGATTCTAGATTGTTCATGTTTTGGAAAGGTCATGCGCATCATGCCTGCACGTCCTGTTGCAGTTAGTTCTACACGAATATTGTAGTCGTCCAGAGTTACAGCGTAGTAGCCTGCTTTTGCAATTTCTGTTTCGTGACTGAATTTAGAGCGATAGCCCAAGATTTTTTTTGATTGCAAGTTATTGCCAAATTCAAGCTCTCCGTTTGGCGGAGTTCCTTTTGAGGTACGCAGTTCGCCTGTTGTGGGGCTTACTAAAAAATTGCCTAAGTCGCCAAACCAGCCAATGCCGGACATGTGTGTGAAGCTAAAGCCCTCTATGGTAGACATATGCCAAGAATAGCCGGGACCATTGTCGCCGCCTGTCATAGTATCGGGGCTTAGCTGAACAAGACCAAACGGACTTGCAGCCCCGGGGAAAGTTTTTCCAAGCCCATGTCCTGCACGTGCAGCCTTTTTTGAGGTGGATGCCCCAATAATAGTATTAACATAATCCACAGGTTCTTTTTCAGCCAAGGCAAAATTTGCGCACGCTAAAAAACATAGACTTAAAAATAAAAGTTTAAAATATTTTCCTCTTTTCATACGCAGTTAATTGAATTTCTTTTGCGTATTGGGTCAAGGCATTTCATATTTCAAATTACTTTTTATTTGTCAAATTAAGTTCGGCTTTCCCATGTACTTTGTATTTTAGGGCAGGGGCAACAAACATATAAACTTCAGAGCCTTTTCTTGCATTTGCGCAGATAAACATTTCGTCTTCTATCAGCCCCATTGCATTTGGATTACCTTTTATTTTAATTTGAAATTCTGTTTCGTCGGGTTTAACTGTGTATTGTTCTACTGAAAGCCCACGCATACTTCTGTATGCAGTAATTCTGATAGTGCCTTTAAAGTCGGGGTTGCGTGTAATTTTCATATTTAGAACATCAGTATTGCCTGCATTTACAGAGACATCGCCCTCAGGCATATCTTTGCCCCATTCTAGCTTAAACGGAGCTTTTTCAAGTACGGCAACATTCAAATTTTCAAGCGGCATAGTGTGATTTATAAAGAAGGCTTGCGTCAGTTCTTCGGAAACTTTCACAGGTATTTCTTCGTCTTTGCCATCAATTTTTACC
>JAVBSE010000220.1:0-13646 GCA_031547315.1 Opitutales bacterium | reverse complement strand
TTAACCATAGTTTCGCAGGCAACACGGCTGAACTTATCTTGCTCTAGGCAAGCGTCCAGAACGCTGTCAGAGATATAGTCGGCAACTTTGTCAGGATGGCCTTCGCCAACTGATTCTGATGAGAATACATAGTTTTTCATATTTTCCTTTTTTATCTAAAAGATTTCAAAATAAATTTAAGTTCAAAATACAATAGTTTTTTCAAATTACGTCAACAAGATAGCGAAGATTTACTATCGATACTAATTTTTTTCTTTTAAGTCTTTTGAGAGCATATCGTCTAATTCCAGTCCTGTGATTTTTTTAAGATCTGCAAAAACTTTGAACATTGCGCCAAACATAATTATCATGCAAGGCAGCATTACTACAAGGTATGCCACCCATGTCATTTTGCCAACTTGCTCGTTAAATTCGCTTGCGCTTGCGCCTTCTGTGAAAATATAAGACGCCAAAAAAAACTGTATTATGCCGCTTAAAAAAAATGAAGACGCAACAAGGCAGGTCGCAAAATTCATAGAATTTTTTAGCTTATTTTGGGCTTGTTTTTGCTCAATAATATTGTCGAGATTTTCAACGTCTAAAAGCGTTTTATTATAGAGCAGTACTTTTGCAAGGGGCTTTGATGTCCAAACAGAAATTAAAACAGCGAGGCCCAAAATAATAGGGATACCTGTTTCTTTTGCTATTATCCAATTTCTTGAAAGCTCAAACAAACCTATAGTACCTGTAAGCAAAACGCTTATTGTGCCAAATATGGAAAAGATATTCCACTTGCGCCTTTTAATTAAATCGTAAGCGCCATAGATAATCGGAAAAAGCAGCGCTATGCAAAAAAAGTAAAGCGGTTTAGAGCTTTCTTCTGTTAAAACGCCCCAAGCAATCAGCCATTTTTCGCCCTTGGAAAGTATTACTGCAGGAATTATTATGTTGATGAAAAGGTTAGACCAAAAACCTTCTTTATTCTTATTTTCCGCCATCTGATTTTTCTTTATTTGTAAATAAATGCAATTTGCCAAGGCTGCTTAATTCTGTAAGCTCTAAACCTGACTGTGGGTAAATATTATTCACCCAATACTGGCTTGCCACTATGAAAACCTTTTCATTTTTAACTACTTTAGAGAGTTTTTCGTTTGTTGAAACTATTGTGTTGTTCTCGCAAACGCTTGCAATTTCGTTCATCCAAAGGTTAAGGTCTTGAGCTTCATCTGTGCAGTTTACAAGAATTATGCGCTCACTGTTTTGCCTTTGTGTTTTTATAATTTTTGCAAAGCCCTCTGTGCTTGCACGTTGAATATGCTTTGCAATTGGGCAGAATAAAAACAGTGCAAAGCACATTGTCAAAACTGTGCTTACTATGCTGTATTTAAAAAAGCCCTTTGCTAAGAATATTCTTATTAAACCTGTGCCCAGCAAGAAAATTACAGCCAATAATGCAAAGAGCCAAAGCCCAGATTCAGGATATAAAAATGAAGAGTTTACTCTTAATGTAAAATAAATCGGCATTACAGAAGCTGTTGCAATCAATCCTAAAAATGAAATAATAGAACGTTCTGCGTAAAGTTCTTTTGCGTTATCTGCCATCTTCCAAGACTTTGCTATTAACGAACCCACCAAAATTGCAATGGCAGGGTAAATCGGCAAAATGTAAGCCACTAATTTTGACTTTGAAAACGCAAAAAATGAAAAAACAAAAATGGTCCAAATAATAAAAAACAGGCTTTCTGCATTTTCTGTTTTAAATTTTTTCCAACCTTCTTTTGCCGCATTCCAAATAGCTCTTGGCAAGAACACAAGCCAGGGCAAAAAGCCCAGTGGCATAAGCGCAAAAAAGAGCCAAGGCTCGCTTTGTTTGTTGCTTATAGATTCGCTCAAAAAAGGAGCATTAGTCAAAATGTACCAAGGCAGCGCAAGTGCGCAAAATGCAAGAAACCCTAAAATGCAGGCAAATAAATCTGATTTAGACAGAGATTTCAAAAATGAAATAGGCCCTGTAAAACACAAAAATAAAAGAATTACAGAAAGAGGAAGAATAATTCCCTCTAAGCCATTTGACATTAGAGCCAGTGCGCTGAATATAAAAAATAAAATAAATGAGAGCCCCCTGCGCACAAAAGATTCTTTTTCTTTATATGCCGCCAAAAAAGAGAAAAGGGCAGCACTTGTAAAAACAGTAAGTGCCATGTCTGGGGTTGCTATATTTCCAAAGGCGTAGAAGAATGCGCTTGTAGCCAAAACTGCAGACGAAATCAGCCCGGCCCTGCGTCCATAAACCCTGCGGGCAGCATGATAAGTTATTAGTATTCCAAAAATTGCAAACATTACATTTGGAAAACGCAGTGAAGTTCTGCTGATTCCAAAAGTATCTATAGAGCTTGCCTGAGCCCAAAGAAATAGTGGGGCCTCATCAAAGTAAGAGACGTCGTTTAATTTAGGGTTTAAATAATCCTCATTTACTTGCATTTCTCTGGCAACTTCGGCATAACGGGCCTCATCGGGGTTAGCGATAGGGCGCATAAAGCTGGGAGTAAGGTAAATCAGAAGGCAGAGCAAAAATATGGTCAGCAAGTCTGAAATATAAAAGGGTCTGTGCGAAGGGGGTATCTGCGACATTGTTTGAAATTTTTAAATTTTTTATATAAAAAACTATTCTTAAAAGCTATAAATCGATAGCTTAGAATTTTTTACATTTTCTGGGGCAATGATTTCAAAACAAGCTCACAAAGACAAGAATATTCAACAAAGGATTCTTCAGAATTGGAAAGATTTTTTACCTTAACGCCGGCTTTTGCATCTTCATCTTCAGCAAAGATAATTGCATACTTTGCGCCAACTGCGTCAGCGGCCTTAAATTGTTTGCCAAAATTAGCCGCTTTTAAGGAATAATCACTTCTTATGCCAGCTTTGCGAAGTTCGGAAATCACTTTTAACGCCTTTTGGCGCAAAGTTTCAGAGCCTATTATTGCGTAAACTTGCGGCGCTGTGTCTTCTGAGGGAGCTTTGCCTACAAGTTCAAGCAAGTCTCCAACAGTAACGTCGCCCATGCCAAAGCCTACTGCAGAAACGTCGGGATAGCCCAGTTTTTTTACCAAATTGTCATATCTGCCGCCGCCTGCAAGTGCACGCCCTGTGCCTACTGTTTGAAATGCCTCAAAAACAAAGCCTGTGTAGTAGGCAAGGCCGCGCACTATGCCCATATCTACACTTATAAAGTCTGCAACATTAAGAGAGGCAAGAAGCGCTAAAAGCTCTTTCCAATCTTTAATGCGGGCGTCTAATTTTTCTGAAAATTCTGCGCTCAAACTCCCTGTTTTTTTGAAGCAAAGCTCAATGCTTTCCAAATTTTTTAAAGCAACAAAATCCTTACATCTCCAAGCTATTTCTTCTGCATTAAGCCCCGAGCCCTCAAGATTTTTTTGCATCATATCAAAAAACGCTTCAGGGGAGACTTTTTCTATTTTGTCCACAACAGAAAGCGTTTTAACTATAAAATCTTCTTTTAGCCCCAAAGCTTCTAAAAAGAGCACCCACAAATTTCTGTCGCCAAGGCGAAGCTTAAATTCATTTGCGCCAAGCCCGAAAGCCCTTAAAGACTCTATTAAAAGCGCTATAATTTCTGCGTCTGCGGCAATTGAGTCTTCGCCCAAAATATCGGCATTAAATTGATAAAAAGCGCGAAGGCGCCCTTTTTGCTGGCGTTCGTAGCGATAGTTTTCGCCTATGCAAAACCACTTAACAGGTTTGCGTATTCCGCCTGCCTTTGCGCCAACCATTCTTGCTAAAGAAGGTGTCATTTCAGGGCGCAGCGCTACTGCTCTGCCGCCTTTGTCAACAAACTCAAACAGCTGCGACTTTATTTCTTCTCCGCTTTTTTCTGTAAAAAGCTCTAAAGATTCAAGCACTGGCGGCTCAAATTCTGAAAAGCCAAAAGACTTTGCTGCTTTTTTCCAAACAGAAAAAATAGCATTTTTCTTGGCGCATTCTTGTGGATAAAATTCTCTGAATCCTGGAAGTGTATTAAACATTTTTTCTGGCACGAGCCTGCTTGCTCTTTTCGACTATTGTTAAATCCAGTCTTTTTAGAGCAGCTTTCATTTCTTTTCCAGCTTTAAATTTAACAATCGCACGTTTTGGTATGACAACGTCGTCAGTAGGTAGGGCAGGATTGCGTCCTACTCTGGGTTTTCTGACTTGAACTTCCAAGACTCCAAAATTTCTAAGTTCGACATTATTGCCATTTGAAAGGCTGTCCATAATAATGTCCAGCGTGCGTTGCACAATGTCCTTTACATCGTTTTGAAGAACAATGCCTTTTTTGCATTCTTCTTTTTCTGTGTAGATTTTTTGAACTATTTCTCTTTTAGTTAAATTTTGCATAGGTATATATTAAAAAATGAAAGAAATAATATTTCTAACGTGTGTGCTTATAATAGTCTTGATATGAATTAAAAATACATCAAATTCAAGTTAAATAATTATATTAAAAGCGCTGAAAGCCTTTATAATTGCGTAAGACACTTAATGTTCGATACTTAAAAAATAAAAAAAATTAAATTTTAAAAACAATGAAAAATCCTAATCCAAAAGAACGGCAAACAAATGAAGTTTGTGAAATGTTCTCGAGAATTGCTCCTAAGTACGACAAAATTAACAGACTTATGACTTTTGGTTTAGACATTAAATGGCGCAAAAACCTTGCAAAACTTATTTTTAAAGAAACTAAGTCGGAAGAGAAAATATTAGACCTTGCCTGTGGAAGCGGCGATGTAAGCCTTGCACTTTTAAGACAAAATCCGGACGCAAAAATTTTATCTGCAGACATCTGCCCCGAGATGTTAGAAATTGCAAAAGAAAAAATATTTTCAGAAGGTTTTGACCCAAATATTGCTATTGCAGACGCCGAAAATTTACAGTTTGCAGATGCAGAATTTTCTGCCTGTTGCATTGCTTTTGGTTTTAGAAATTTTAGAAACCGCAAAAAGTCTTTAGAAGAAATTGCCAGAGTTTTAAAGTCTGGCGGCGGCCTATACTTGCTAGAGGTTGCAAGGGCTCCTAAATTTTTTCTGCCATTTCAAAACTTTTTTATGGAAAAAATTATGCCAAATTTGGCAGTGCTTTTTGGTGCAAAAAAAGCCGACTATGTCTACTTGGCGCAAACAACAAGAGACTTTCCTTCTCAGGGGGAGTTAAAAATTTTAATTGAATCTTGCGGCTTTAAAAACTTAAGTTTTAAGTATCATGGCTTTGGCTGCGTGGCAATTACAAAGGCTTACAAAATATGAGCGACCCTTTCGGAAAAGACCCAGAATTAGTAGACTTAAACGACTTTAAAAATTGGATAATTTTTGAAGACGAAATTTTTTTGGTCCTAAACAAACCAGGCTGGCTGGTCTGCCATCCTTCAAAAAACGGACCTCTTTCAAGCTTGGTTGGCGCTGCAAAAGAGTATTCAGGATTGGAAATCTCTCACCTTGTAAGCCGCTTAGACAGAGAAACCAGTGGCGTTGTTGTGCTTGCAAAAAATCATAAAACTGCAAGTCTTGCGCAAAAAGCAATAGAGCAAAAACTTGTAGATAAAAAATATTACGCAATTTTACGTGGCAAACTTTTGGGCAAGTATCACGTAGCGCAGCCTCTTGCAGAAGACAAAAATTCAAACGTGTTTATAAAGCAAGTTTGCGCAACAGACAGAGGCTCTGCAAAACAAGCCGAAACAATTTTTACGCCAATTTCTTACTCGAAAAGCGATATTGATTTAACACTTGTAGAAGTAAAAATTATCACAGGCCGCAAACATCAAATTAGGGCGCATGCCCAGTGGATAGGCCATGCGCTTGTAGGAGAAAAAATTTATGGGCCGGATGAAAATATCTATCTGCGCTTCATAGAAAATGGGCTTTCAAAAGAAGACGAAGCCCTTGTGCTAATGCGTCGTCAGGCCCTGCACGCTTACGAGATGGATTTTTCAAAAATTTTTGAAGGCCTATGTTTTAGGGCTGACTTGCATGAAGATTTTTTAAATTTTTTAGAGCTTCATAAAATAGATTTGCCAAAAAATTTACGCTAAAATTTATGCACATAATTTCCTCAACAGATGCGTATTTTGAAATTGTAAATCCAAAATATTTGGATGGCAAAAATTCGGCATTGAAAGCTTTGGAATCTTATGAACTTTGGGCAAGTGGGCGTGATGCGCTGCGTAGTGTTGAAGGAATTTTCAAAAAATTTAAGCGCATTTTTTTACCTAATTATATTTGCCCTGCGCTTCCAATCTTTCTTAAAAATTATGCGGAAATTTGCGAGTATGAGGATAGTCCTTTTTTAAGAGAACCAAAGTTTTTAAAGCATAAGCCAAAGTCAGGCGATATGGTTTTTGCAATAAACTACTTTGGAGTTTCTTCCGGTGATTTTTGGAAAAATTTTAAAGAGCAAAATGCAGAAATTTTTTTGGCAGAAGACCATACTTTTGCTCCATTTGGAACTTGGGCTAAAAATAGCTGTGCCGACTTAAGTTTTGCGTCTTTAAGAAAATTTTTACCAATCCCCGATGGCGCATATTTGCGTTTAAAAAATCTTTCGGCAAGAAAAACAGCGCAAAGGCCAACGCAGAATTTGCCTTCATTTGCAGCGCAAATATTGGTGGGAATGAATGTAAAAACTCTTTTAGAAAATGAACCTTCAAGAAAATATTTTATGAGGGGCGAAGAAATGCTTTTCCGCAAGAGTGGCGCAGAACGCATTAGCGAATATTCTTTTGAAATTTTAAAAAATTTTAATCTCAAAAAATATATGAGAGAAAATTCAGAAAATATTGAAAGTTTTTTTGAAAATATAAAAAAATTGGATTTGCCAAATTTTCTGCCGATAAAAGCTTGTGAGAGAATTTCCGACTTTGCCCCTCTGCTTGCATTTGAAACAGTAAAAGAGCGTGATGAAGCAAGAAAAATCCTTACAAATTTAAAATCTAAACCTGCGCTTTTTTGGCCGGAAAATTTAATGAAATAAAAAAGGAAAAATATGTCTTGTGGATGTGATTCAAATGAAAAGAAATCTTGTGAACAATCTTGCGCTTGCGGCTGCAAAAAAAATGGCAGGGGCAAATTTTATTTGGCTTTTGCTATTTTGCTAATTGTGCTAGTTGCAATATTTTCTCAATTTAAAGAATCTAATAAAACTGGCGCAAATCCTGAAGCTCCTACTGTTCAGAAGTAATTTTTTTGTTTGCGCATTTTATTTAAGTTCGAAATACTCTCATCTGAATATATAAGAAAACATTTGGGGGAATTATGATTAAACTTATTAGAAGCACTTTGGCGTGTCTGCTTTTGCCTGTGCTGTTTGTTGGCATTTTACACGCAAAAGACGAATATGATGAAGTCTTTGAAAATTTAGAAAAATCTAACATTACTTGGACGCAGGCAGGGCCAAGCTCTGCAGAGTCAATGCCTCTTGGAAATGGCGATATTGGCCTTAATGTTTGGGCAGACGAAGCTGGCGGAATCTGCTTTTACATTGCAAAAACAGACGCTTGGAATGCTGATGTAAAGGGCAGTTATGGACTGCTTAAGTTAGCAATGGTGCGCATAAGTTTAAGCACTGTTACTGAAAAAGAAGTGAAGGCTTCTTTTAAGCAAAGCCTTAAATTAAAAGAGGCTGAAATTTTTGTGAGCATTGGCGGAAAGTCCGACAACGCAAATTTCAGAATTTGGGTGGATGCAAATAACCCTACAATAAATGTGGATATTCAGTCATCAAAAAATTCTGTCGCAAAAGTGGAGCTGATTTCTTGGAGAGAAAACGACAGCAAAGAAGCAAAAGCAGACATATTTTTTGAAGCTCAAAACAATAAAATTTCTTGGTGTCATCAAAGTAAATTTTCCGACGAAGCTGCTGCGGGCTTAAGAAATTTTCCTACAAAATTGGCAGAGCAGGGCAAACTTGAACTTGAGAAAGCGGAAGGCGCTTTTGAAAATTTAGACAGGGCAGTTTTAAGTTTTGGCGCAGTTATTGATGGGCAAAATTTTAAGTCAAAGTCAGATAAAATTTTAGAAAGCAGGCTTGCCGCAAAAACTCATAAAATTTCAATTTATCCTCTCACTTTAAAGTTAGAAGATGCAAATGAGTGGCAAGCGGAGGCTTTAAAATTGTCGCAAAATATTGCAAAACAAGACTATCAAAAACGTCTGCTTGAACACAAAAAATGGTGGGACGATTTTTGGAAGCGCTCTTGGATTTTTGTAAGCGGAGACAGTGACGCTGAAGACTCTACAAACGGCTATATTTTGCAAAGATTTATTACTGCATGCGCAGGGCGTGGGGCATATCCTATAAAGTTTAACGGCTCTCTTTTTAATGTTGATAGGCCCATGTATAGGGAAGAAAAGCGCAGCGCAGATTATCGCACTTGGGGCGGTCAGTATTGGTTTCAGAATACTCGCCCAATGTATTGGCCAAGGCTAAAAGCCGGCGACTTTGACATTATGCTGCCACTTTTTAAAATGTATTTTGACATGATGCCTCAAAACATGGCAGATGTGGAAAAGCACTATAAGCACAAGGGTTTTTACTTTATGGAAACTACGCCTTTTTATGGCGGTTTAGACCATGTTGCGGGGCGTGAGCACAAAGAAAATTGGACAGCGCATTATTATTTGCCGGTCATAGAATTGTCTATGATGATGTTGGATTATTATGAATTTACTTTAGATGAAAAATTCTTAAAAAACATTCTTATTCCTGTGGCGACAGAAGGAATAAAATTCTATGCTGAGCATTTTGAAAAAGGTGCAGACGGAAAGCTTCTTTTAGACCCTTGCAATTCTATTGAGATGTTTTGGAAGGCAAAAAATCCATCGCCCGATATTGCCGGCCTGCGTGTTGTAAGCGCTCGTTTATTGGCTTTGCCAAACAATTTGTTTTCAGGCAAAAAACGTGCTGAAATAGAGGCGTTTTCTAAGATAATTCCGCCGCTGCCTACTGCTGTTAGAAATGGTAAAAAAGTAATTTTGCCTTACGAGGGCGAACAAACAATGAAGCCCCGAAATATGGAAAACCCCGAGCTTTATACTATTTACCCTTTTAGAATGTTTGGAATAGGAAAACCAAATATGCAGCTTGCACTAGATACATTTAATTCCAGAAAAATGCGCCACAAAGGCTGCTGGTTTCAAGACCCTATTCAGGCGGCAATGCTGGGTTTAAGTTCTGTTGCAAAAGAATATATAGCATTTAATTTTAGAAATACTGAGCCCGGAATGAAGTTTCCTGCCTTCTGGGCAAACTCAAACGACTATACTCCCGACCAAGATAATGGCGGCAATGGCGAAATGGCCTTGCAAGAAATGATGATGTACACTGAAGGAAAAAAAATTTATTTGTTGCCTGCATTTCCCGAAAATTGGAATGCGTATTTTAAGCTCAATGCGCCATATAACACCTCGATAATATGCAAGGTGAAAAATGGCAAACTTATTGAGGCAAAAGTAAGCCCTGCGTCCAGAAAAGCTGATATAATTGACCTCTCAAAACAAGCTGCAAAAACAGAAGAAAAAAAGCCTGATGTAAATTTAAAAGAAGGTAATTTAACAAACAAGCTGGGCGATAATAATATTGGCAGATTGCTCCCCCTAAAACAAACAAAAGTAGGACAGAACAATACTTTTGCAGAAGATGCACTTGTGCCTCAGTCTCCGGAAGGGGCATTTGATGATAATAGCACAAGCAAGTATTTCAACAAGGGGCAAGATACAGATGGATTTAATCCAGCAGGCGTAAATACAGGTCTGCTCATAGAATTAAATACTGCGATGGCTTTTAATGCAATACAGTTTCAAACTGCCCCAGACAGGCCAGAACGTGATCCGATTCTTATAAGTATTGAAGGCTCTAATGACGCAAATGCCGCAAGTCAAAAAGATGCAAAATGGATGAGTCTTTACAGTGGCGCAAGTGGTTTAGATGAAAGGCTGGAGCGCAGAGAAAAGGGTCTTATTGCAAGATTTAAAAATGCAGCCGCTTATAAGTACTATCGCATTTTAGTAATTCAAGTAAGAGACAATAGTGCAGATGGTGTCCAGTATTCAGAGCTGGCTTTGGGGAATTTATAAGTTCTCAAAGACTTCTTAAAAAAATAAAAAAGCGCCGAAGAAAAACCTTCAGCGCTCAAAATTTTGTATTAAATACTTAGCGAATTAGTCGCCCCAAACGATGCAGTCGTATTCTTCAACGATACCGCAGATGCTCTTAACTTTCCAGTCAACAAAACGAACTGTTTTGATGCCGCCATTTTTAGCTGCTGTTGTTACGCTAGCGTCGCCAATTGCAACCATAATGCCCAAGAAACCTTTAGCAGAAGATTTGCCCATTTTTAGCTTAGAAACGTCAACACCTGCAGATGACTGATAAACAATTGCGCCTGCGTCAACTGTGTATTCAGAATAGATTGTGCCGTGTGGTTGTTTTGAAGCACAGCCTGCAAGGAATGCAAGTGTTGCTACTGATGCAAGAGATAGAATTAGTTTCTTCATTAGATTTCCTTTTGTTTGTTTTAATTTTTTTTGTCAGATTTTATAAATCCGCAAAAATAAGCGTGTGCACATAATTGCTTATATGCCTGTCTTATTTACTATAATATCTTGTACTTATTCCTAAGTTATTCAAGCAAAAAAACGCAGGTGTTTAATTTTATTTTATAAGAATTATTCTTTAACAAAATCTGTTTCGCTAAAAAGCCAGACTTCTAAAAATTTTAAAATTTCTAAAGACTTTTGCCGGCTTACTGTGCAGTCTTTAGCAGACTGTTTTAGCACAAGTGAAAGGGTTTCAAGATGTTCTGAATTTAAGGACTTTGCGAAGCTTTCTTTAATAGGGTAGCCTTCTTTTTTTGCAAAAAGATAGAAAAACTTAATTAAAACCAAACTTGCATTAGAGCCCTCATTTAAGGCGTTTAGCGCTGATGAAAAAAGACTATAAACTTCTTCAAAATTTTCTAAA
Source organism: Opitutales bacterium (assembly GCA_031547315.1). Taxonomy (GTDB): domain Bacteria; phylum Verrucomicrobiota; class Verrucomicrobiia; order Opitutales; family Intestinicryptomonadaceae; genus Intestinicryptomonas. Next base: position 2,657 of record JAVBSE010000220.1, on the reverse strand, counting down.
TATTTAATATTTTTTTTAATGAATTTTGAAAGTTTGCAGGCGGCTTCAAAATTTTCGTAAATGAAGGCAAGTTTTTCCGGCTTTGATATGAGTTCAAAGTCTGAAATAAAACGAAGTTCAGACGCCTTGGCTTGCTCTGAAAAAATATTTACTTCATCAAAAATATCAGGGAAACGAGAAGTGTTTTTTTTAGAGCCCCTTTTGTGTAAAACAGCCAAGCCTTTTTCTGGAGAAAAAAGGGTAAAAAGCATGCCGCTTTCTCCGCTGCTGCGCCTGTCTAAAATTATGCCTCTTAAGCAGCTGTTCAAGATTCTTGCGGCGTCTTTGCGCCTTCTATGAGTTCACAGGCCTTCCAGTCCGGAATAACTGCACCAAAAGAAACTATTAGTTTAAAGCCCTCAGAAACTGTCATGTTTAATTTAATAACTTCGGCTTCAGGGAAAAGCATTAAAAATCCGCTGGTGGGGTTGGGCGTTGTGGGAATGAATACGTACTCTCGCTTGCAGTCTAAATTTGCGTGAATTTCGCCCTTAGTGTCAGACGTAAGAAAGCCAACAGAGTAAACGCCCTTATGGGGAAATTCCACCAAAACAACTTTTTGAAATACTGACTTATTTTGCTTAGAAAAAGTATCTACAATTTGCTTAACTGTTTTGTAAATTGAATTTGCAAGCGGAATTTTGCAGATAAAGGCCTCTGACAAATTGATTGCAATTTTGCCCAAAAAAAACTGAGACAAAAAGCCAATAATTGTAATCAAAGTAAGCACAATCAAAGTTGAGCAAAGATTCATTACTCCCTTGCCCAGCGTTGTATGCCAAAAGGCAGAGTCAATGTTTTGGGTGATTGGTATAAAAATAAGGTCTGTAACAGGGGCTCCAACTGTTTTAATAAGCCAAATAACAAGCCAAATTGTAACAGTAATGGGCAAGATTAAAAACAAACCTGCAATCAGGGCATTTCTTAAAGATTTAAACATACTACTTTTTTTTGAATGTGAATATTTCTTTGCGGAATTTTTTAGTGAAAAGTTTTTGAGCTTCGGCTTCTGCGGCACGCATTTTTTTTGCGTCTTCCTCTGCTATGTCGTCTATGCCGGCCAGGTGCAAAAGCCCATGTGCAATATAAAGGCAAAGCTCTGTATTTGCACTGTTTGAAAAGCTTTCTGCAACGTTTAGCGCACGTTCGGCGCTGACGCAAATTTCGCCCGCAAAGTTGTCGTCCGGGTCGCCCTCAAATGTGATGACGTCTGTTTTTGTGGGGTCGTTTAGAAAATCTTTATGAATTTGCGCAAGTTGGGCGTCGTCCATTATTGCTATTGAAAGCCAGCCTTTTGGGGCACGCATTTTTTTAGGGAGTTCATCCAAAACTCTTACAAGTTTCGCAACTCTGGCGGGCGTAAATTCTACAATTTCGCTTAAATTGCAGACCTGAACTTTGCGTAAATCACTCAAAACATATCCTCCAAACGCTTTCTAGAATCTACAATTTCTGCGCTGCTGATTGATGGGTTTAGCTCTAAAACAAAAATTTGTTTTTGCGGATTAAAATATTTCTTTACTAAATTAAAATCTGTAATGCCTGCGCCCAAAGCTTTGTGGTCGGCGCCGTTTTGCGTGGTGTCGTGCAGATGCCAGCCGCAGATTTTTTCATGCGTGGTTTCTAAAAAATTTTGCAAATTTATTATGCCTCTTAGAGCTTTAATTTGTGCGTGCCCAACGTCTATCCAAGCTCTTGCGTGGCTTAGCGTATTTAGTTTTGAAGCAAAGTCTGAAAAGAGAGTGTCGAAGGGAAGTTCGTTCCAGCCGTCTCTATTTTCTATGCCTATTAGAATATTTCTGGCTGCAAATTCTGCATGTATGCTCAGAGTATTTTCAAAGATTTTTTCGTGGGATTTTTCAGATTTTTTTTCAGATTTTTTTATGAATGCTTCAAGCAATTTGTCGTACTTTTTTTGCAGGCGCTCTATTTTTTTTAGAAGCATTTGCCTTTCTGTTTCAGTCTCTGTTCCAGGCTTTTCTTTAGATTCTTCTTCTAAATTTTGAAGCTCGTTTTTTGCTTTAATCAAATCATTCCAAAGCAAAGAAATCCTAAATTTTGGGTTTAGCCAAAAGTAAAAAAGCTCTCCTGCGTGCATGACCATTCTTGAGGCTCTTGCAGCGTCTGCAAAATTTAAGGTATTAAGCGTATGCATACGCCACTGCGCAGATTCTGAATCAGAATTTGTTGCAGGCGAAAATAAGTTTGGCGCAGGAGGTTGCGCAAAGGGCGGCACGGGGCAAAAATTGTGCACGCTTGAGGCTTTTATAAAGCCCTCATCAATAGCTTTTAAAATTCCATCAATTTGCGAAACTGTTGTAGAGTGCCCAAGTTCCACATACTCAAATCCAAGCGAGGCCGCTTTTTGCATAAGCTCATATCCATCTTGAATGCGCCTTAGGCAAGATGTGGAAAGAGATATTATTGGCTTTGCGTTCATTGTTTAAAGTGCTTGTCCTTCTTCGTCGTCCAAAATTTCTATTGCGCAGCGAACTATGCGGCGCTCTGAAATTTCTTGAACAGTAATTCGCATATTTAAATCTGCAATAAATAATTTTTCGCCGAGTTCGGGGAAACGTCCCAAGCTTTGCGTGATTAGTCCGCCAAAGGTTGATACG
>JAVBSE010000113.1:0-5382 GCA_031547315.1 Opitutales bacterium | reverse complement strand
AATAACAATGAAGAAAATTTGCAAGAGGAAGAAATTACTCTTCTGGAAAAGCCTATTAGAAAGCCCAGAGCAGAATTAGTTGAAGACAAACTATCTGAAAATTCAGATGAGGAAGCAGAAGATTTGGAAGCAAACGCTCTTGCCGCAGAAGCTATAAAAGAGGCTGCAAAAGAAGATTTAGAAAATGATGAAAATGCTGAAGAATTTTCTGAAGAAAATCTTGAAGAGCAAGAGGCAGAAAAATTAGAGTCTAAAATAATAAGCTTTAATGTTAAAAACGACAATAAGAAGCCATTTGTTGCTCCTGTTTCTGCCGAAGATGCAAGTTATGAGCCCGCAACAAAAGAGTTTAAAGTTTCTAAACTGGAAGAAGAATCTTACACCAAACCAACGCCTAAAAAAGTGAAGGGCGACTATATTTTTCCATCAGTGGATTTGCTTGCAAAACCAAAGCCTGTCGATGAGTCCGCAATAGAAAATTATCAGGACAGAATGGACCACATCGTTGAGAGCCTTAAAACTTTTAACATAGGCGTAACACCATCAGAGGCAGTTGTGGGCCCTGTTATTACACGTTATGAGGTCAAGCCAAACGCTGGCGTAAAAATTGCAAAAATCGTCAGCTACGAAGACGACATTGCGCTTGGTCTTAAAATGAAAAAAGTGCGTGTTTCTGTCACAGACAGAGGCACTGTGGGCATAGAAGTGCCTAACAAAATTCGCAAAGATGTTTCTATGAGAGACATTATTGAGTCTAAAGAATGGAATGAATCTAAGGCGGAAATTCCTGTAGTTTTAGGCAAAGACGTTACGGGCAAACCTGTTGTTTTAAATTTGGCAAAAATGCCTCATGCGCTGATTGCAGGCTCTACAGGTTCAGGTAAGTCTGTATGCATAAATGTTGTGATAGCGTCGCTTTTGTAACACTCTACGCCAGATGATTTGCGCTTTATAATGGTAGACCCAAAAATGGTAGAGCTTCAAGTTTACAACACATTGCCGCACATGCTTGTGCCTGTTGTAACAGACCCACGCAAAGTTCCTGCAGCGCTAAAGTGGCTTGTAACAGAGATGATGAAGCGCTTTTCAATTTTCCAAAAAGTAGGCGTACGCAACATTGCAGGCTTTAATGCAAAAATAATTAAAGACAAAGAAGAACAGGCAAGGGCCGCAGAATTAGATGCAGAACTTACTGCAGAAATGTCGGCCGAAGAACGCACTGCAAGTCTTGAAGATCTTGGCGATTTTGAAGATATTGCAGAAGAAGTTGAAGGCGCTGAAATACCTCAAAAGAAAATGCCTTACATTGTTTGTATTATCGACGAATTGGCAGACCTAATGATGGTTGCGGGCAAAGAAGTTGAAAGCGGCATTGCTCGCCTTGCGCAGTTGGGGCGCGCTGCAGGCATACATATGCTTGTTGCAACGCAGCGTCCTTCCACTGACGTTGTTACAGGTTTAATTAAGGCAAATTTGCCAACAAGAATTGGTTTTAAAGTTGCTTCTTACATAGACAGCAGAACAATTCTAGACAGCAAGGGTGCAGAAACTTTGATAGGCTGGGGCGATATGCTCTTTATCCCACCGGGTTCTTCAGAGCTGATAAGGGCGCAGGGTGCATTTATTTCTGACGACGAAATTTCAGGGATTGTAGAGGCCTTAAAAGTTAACGGAGAGCCTGAATTTGAACAAGAAATTCAAGACCAGCTTGACGCAGCAGGCGAAGAAGATTCCGGCGATGACAGCGGCGAAGATGGCGGCGAGTGGGACGACCCTATGACATCAAAAGCTATTGCTGTAATTAGGTCAGACAAAAAGGCAAGTACGTCTTATTTGCAGCGTAAGCTGCGCATAGGCTACAACAGAGCTGCGTCAATAATGGACGAGCTTGAAGAAAAGGGTGTGATAGGTCCCGACAAAGGCCCTGGTAATCCAAGAGATATTTTCATATAAATTATGACTGTAAGTTCTGATTTTTAATATTCTAAATTTATAATTATGATTAGAAAAATTAAAGTATCGGAATATCCACGTTTAATGGAGATTTGGGAGAGTGCGGTGCAAAACACGCACGACTTTCTCAAAGAGGAGGATTTTTTGTATTACAAAGGGAAAATTCCTATGTATTTTCAAAATCTTACTCTTTTAGGCTTTGAGCAAGAAGGAGTCTTAGTCGGATTTATCGGAATTGCAGGAGAAAGCATTGAAATGCTATTTATTGATAATGATTGCAGGAATACAGGAATCGGAAAAAAATTACTAGAGTACGCAATAGCAAATTTTCAAGTAAATAAAGTTGATGTTAATGAGCAAAATATTCAGGCTCTTGATTTTTATAAATGTCTAGGTTTTAGCATTTATAAAAAATCAGAGTTGGATGGGCAAGGTAAAGAATATCCTATTTTGCATATGCACTTGTAGTTTGTTTAAACTAATGTGGCGCAGAAGATTTTTCTTTTTTTAACCAAAAATATAAAAGTTTTGATAATCTGCTTAATATTTTTTGGGAAGTTTTTTAATATATAAAATTTAAAATTTGACTCAAACGTTTGTGTTTGATGGGTAAAATTTGCGTTTGAATTTTTTTTGCAATCTCACACGTTTGCAGGATTTTGAGGCAATTTTTATCTTGTTTAAATTAAAAATCGGAGTAATTCTATGCTCACAAAACAAGAGTATTTGTAATAGATGAGTATAGTATTATCTGTTTTTTTACTCCAACCTCAGCGCAAAAACTATCTATGAAAAAATTATTAATAACACTATCAATCGGAGCATTTGCCTCACTAGCAATTGCCGAGCCTACCGATGTTCCTTCAAGCGTCGATAGATTTAGAATCGATAACAAGCAAGATGTAAGTTTTACAGATCCTTCGTCTTGGAATGAATATGATGCAAACACATCAGGGTCAGGAGATGCAGATTGGCAGCCTTGTACTCTTGAAGAAAATCCTTGGGAATTGGCTCTTGCGGCAGATAAACGCCTAAGACTTAAGTTTGATAGCTCTACTGTTAATTTAACAAGTGCTTTAGGGACTGCAGCAAATCCTTTAAATGTATCAATAAATGGATTGTGGAGTTCAGTTTTTAATATTTCTGCAGACTTTCATATTACAGGCAATTTTCATCAAGATGGTGGCTCTACTATAAATATTTTTGGTGGCGCTAAGGTTACGGCAGCACGCAGTGAAGGGCTTGATAAGTTCGATATTTATGGTGCAAACACAACTGTTGTTTTCAAACCTACAGAAAACGATGTTGTAAGTGCAGGTAAGGATTTTATTATAAGAGATGGTGCAATTGTTACTGTAATGAGTGCAAATAATGAAAAATTACAAGCACATGGTTCTGACAGTAAAATCACAATAAACAATGCTACATTTAATGGCGGATTAGAAGCAGGCAATGGCGGCACTATTGAAGTTAAAAATAATGCAATTCTAAATGTAGGCAGAAAAAATGAGCTTATTACATCTAGTGGCGGCATTGTAAATTTTTCAATGTCTGCTTCTACTTTGAATTTGTATTACACAGGTTACGACCCATTAGATACAAATGCAAATTGGCGCGGCAATGTTATGTTTATAGGCTTGGGCGGCGGCGTTCAGCAGCAAACATATACATTTAAAGATGGCTCTATAATTAATGGCGGAGGCTCTGCAGATGGCATAGGTTTTTGGAATATGGACGCAAGCACAAGGCAAAGAGGAGACATCACTAATGGCGGCAACGTCAATATGGGCTGGAACGCATTTGATAATGCTGAAAGCTATATGACTATCAATCTTGAAAGCGGCACAAAATTTGCGGCAAACAATATCGAAATGGGTAATAACGAAACTGCTAATTCTACCGTAGGTAAACTTACTTGGAATCAAAGCGGCACTAATTTGACAGATGGTTATACAGAAGTTTTCTTAAAAGAAAGTTTCAATGCAAGGGGTTCTACTGCGGCAGCAGCAAGCTTTGCCTCTGAAGTTAATATGCAGGGTTTTACTCGCTTAGAAATTTGGAATCTTAATCTTGGTCAGACTGCAATGCAAAGCGGCAAGGCCACTTTCAATATGACAGGCGAAGCCAATCATTTTGTAGCAAACGCAATAAGCAATAGCAATGGCAGCGACAGAGACTCTACAATGGGCGGCGAGCTTCTATTCTATTCAAAGGGCGACAGCGCAGCAAATAAAAATACTATCACCATTACAAGCAGTGAGCTTGTAATGCAAGGTTCTACAACAGCAGGCAGTACTTTCAAAAACACTATGACATTAGCCGGCAATACTGTGCTAAGAGGTGCTGACAACAAGGGTGTTTGGTTAAAAGTTCATGAGTGGAGTGGCAAAAACTACACCACAGAAACACGTTTTGAAGTGATAGGCGCAGGTAACGATTTGCTTTTGTCTGGTCTTGAAATTGGCAAAAATACAACAGATGGCGGCGGCAAGGGTATCTTTTATATTTCTGGCGGCGGCAGTAAAATTTTGATTGAAGATGGCGGCGCAGGTCGTAATGGCTTCAAGCTAGATGATGGCGGCGAAATTTATTACGCAATTGACGATTCAGGAATTACTGCAATCGAAAATAACGCATGGAATGGTTCTAAGTTCACAGGCAAATTAACTGTAGATTTTAAAGACATAACACTAGATGACATTACAGACGGACGCTATGTTTTGTATACAACAGTAGACCTAATGCTTACAGACCGCACAAGCAATTGGTTTACGCTTGATGGCGACGGCAATGTTATTGCTATAGACGAGGACTTTGTAAACGTTATTCTAAAAGATTCAACAGATACCTATAAATTTGCAATAGAATCTCGCAATGACGCTGTGCTTGGCAATGTTCAGGATTTGGTTATTTACTATACAAACTATATTCCTGAACCTGGCACTTATGCTGCAATCTTTGGAGCTTTAGCTCTAGCCCTTGCAGCATACAGAAGACGCAAATAGTTAAAATCTAAAAATTTGAAACAAAAGCCTGCAATAAAATGCAGGCTTTTTTGTGCTTAAATTTCTTGAGCTAAAAGATTAAATTATAATATAATAATTTTTATCTTAAAAGATTTTATGAGGTTTCTTAGTTTCAAATTTTTATCTAAACTATTTATAGCAAGTTTTTGTTTTGTGTTTTCTGTAAATATTTTTGCAGAAACTGCAATCATTCAGATTGCAAACAGTAAGTATGGTGCTCCCTGGGAGCATAATTTCAGAGAAGAAGAAATTACTTTTGATTCGCCAGAAGATTTCTTTCAAAGAGTTTATACAACTCCGCTACAGGCTTCGCTTTTTTATCAGGGATTTTTCCCTCAATTTTTTCCTAGAGGCGATTATCGTGTAGAAACAGAATATCGCTATTATTTTAATGAAATTCCGC
>JAVBSE010000046.1:0-3929 GCA_031547315.1 Opitutales bacterium | reverse complement strand
GAAAGCCACCTGTGCCTGCGCATTTCAAACAACTACGAAGAAGCAAGACAGTTTTACAAAGAACAAAACTGCCTAGTCTTTGAAAACCAAACTATGGGGCTATACTTCATTGAAGACCCCGATGGCTATTGGATAGAAATTTTACCTAAAAAATAATTTTATTTAAGAGGGTTTTATTTTTCTACTTAAGCACAAAAAAAGACTCTTTCCTCTAGGAAAAAGTCTTTTAAAAGTTTTTTGTAAAAAAGTCTTTAAGCTTTTTCTACCAAGCCTGCCTTGATTGCCTTAGCGCAAACCCACTGGCGTTTAACTTGGCCGTTTTCTAAACGAACACGGATGCGCTGTACATTTGGCTTAAATGTGCGCTTTGTCTGCTTAACAAGCTGCAAACCAATACCGCCGCTTTTCTTGCTTTGACCTTTGTGAATAATTATGCGGCCTTTTACTGGGCGCTTACCTGTGACTGTACATACTCTGGCCATGATAAATTTCTCTCTTTTCTTTTATGAAAGTCGATAAAGCTACTGGCTTGTTTCGACTTTGCAAGTATTTTTTTGTTTAATAGCAAAAAATTAAGAATTCATTGCTGCCACAGCTGCTGCTGTTGCTGCCTTGCGTGCTTTTTCTGCATCTTTTTCTATACGTGCTCTTAGCTTTCTGTGTTTTGAAGCATTTGCACGCAATCTGTGAGCGTTTACCGGACCTGTTGTACGATTAACGCCCTTGTTTTTTGCTCTTGATGACCAACATACTAATCCGCTCATTGTGATTCCTTTTTACTGTAAATTTTCTAAATTAAACGTTACAAGCTAGCATCATTTTTTTTAAAATCCAGTTTTTTTTTCAATTCTTTGCAACTTTTATTGAAAAAGTGGGTTAAACCTGTCAATGAATCTTCTAAACAAAGTTGATTTTATGGATTTAGACCCACAAAAAAAAGAAAAGAATTTTCTCGATGAAGATTCTATGCTTATGCTGGAACTTGCGTCCGGTTCTGACCATGCTATGCGCATGATAGTCGAAAAATGGAAAAATCCGCTAATAAATTTTTTCTATAAGTCTGTTCACAACCTATCCAGCGCAGAAGACTTGGCTCAGCAAACTTTTATCAATATCTACAAAGCAAAAAACAGCTATGTTGTCAGCGCAAAATTTTCTACCTACATTTTTGGCATTGCCAGAAACCTATGCATAAATGAATTTCGCAAAAATTCAAGGCGCCCACAGTCTGTTGAGCTAATCCCCGAAACAGACGCAATCACAAACGGGCGTGAAGACCTAGAAGCCAAAGAGCTTGAAGAACTTTTCACCCAAGCCCTTGAAGGACTGCCGGAAAATCAGCGTACAGCCATCTTGCTCTTAAAACAGCAAGAGCTTTCTTACGACCAAATTGCCGAAATTATGCAAACAAGCACATCCTCTGTTAAAACTTGGATACACAGGGCAAGGCAAAGCATAAAAGAAAAACTAGAATCAAAAATTTAAAACAATGAAATACCAAAATACAGACGAACTTATCGACAAGCTCTTAAAGAACCAACCAATAAAAGCCTCTGACTATTTTTTCAAAAACCTAGAAGCTAAACTAGAAGAAGAAAATTCAAAAGAAGACATAGCTTTAAGCGCTTTTCTTAAAGAACAAAACATTAAAGCATCCGCAGAATTTACAAATAAAGTAATGGCAAAAATTGCTGTAATTAAAGCATACGCACGCTTTAAGCGCATAATTCCTGTGTTTGCTACAGCAGCTTGCGCACTTTTTGCATTCTCATTCTTTTTTGCAATCTCTCAAAATACACAAAGTGCAAACAATTCTTACGAACTTTCACTTTATGATGAAGAACTTGCATCGCTGTCAGAATACGCAAATGCCCTAAAATCTTTTGAATCAACAAAAAAATCTGCAATTGTAGCATTCTTGGATATGTAAACTTCTTTTATTTTGTTTTTAATTGGAGGAGCTGACTGCGCTCCTCCAAACCATCTGCAGCGAAGGCTAAGCCCTCGACGTACAGACAAATGCAAGGCATTTGTGTTTATCTAAAGTCTAGTCTGTTTGAATAGGATTTTAGATTTTATGCACGCCCAGACGTGAGGGGACACGTATCGCCGCTTTGCATTTAGAGAAAAAATTCAGATTTTTCCAAAATCTATTTTTTCATGCAAAGCTAAGTATATGCACGCATATACTTACGATACGAGTCCACATGGGGGCTTATTCTGTTTTCTTAAAGATTTTATAAATTGGAATGTTTTAGGATGGGCGCAAAGAAATGTGTTTCTTTGCGAAATAGTCTTTTGGAAAATAGAAAAATAATTGAGATTATACTGTTTAAGCACAAAAAAAGACTTTTCCAAACAGGAAAAGTCTTTTCACAATTTTATTGTAACGGAGCATCACGCCCCACTTCACAGCTTTTTATAATTAGCGATTAAAGCCAATCTTAAACTTCACACCAAATGAAGTGCCTTTAACGTCAAAGCTATCATAATCTTCATTAAAGCAATGTGATGCGTAAAGTGAGAAGCCCAAGATACCATTTGTCCAATATGTCACTTCAACGCCAACTGCTGATGTTGTAGGAATATCAAGATCACTTCCACGATTTTCGTTATATGTGTATGTGCCTGTTACAGAAAGATTTTCTGTGATAACAAATTCACAACCTGCACCAAAGCTGTATGCAAAGTAGCCTTCTGTACCAGTTGCTGATGTACCATAGTTATTTGTCCAAGCATAACCGGCTTTACCAAAAATAAATGGCTTTACTGCCTGGAAGTATTCCCAACCTGTTTCAAAGTTCAAATAAGGAACAAGAGCTGCACCTACGCCATAATTTTTGAAATTTTCCTCTGCACCAGCCATGCCAGCTTTACCGCCAGAAAAATTGCCAATAATCTGAGCGTCCATACCAATCCAAGAAATGTCTGAAAGAACGTTTACGTTTGGTTTAAATACTGGAATGTTAAAAACAGCTGCTGCTTCGCCGCCAACTCTTGATTTTGTTTCGCCGCCAGCTTTATAGTCGTTAAACTGTGCGCCGCCTTCAATCGACAAATAAGCACGGCCGATATTTGCTTGGCCTTCTGTTTTTTTGCTCCATGCGAAAGCAGAACTTGCAACTAATAATGCAGAAACTGTTAGGATAAATGTCTTTTTAATATTCATAATGAACACAGTGATAACAATTTTCTAATAAATGTAAAGTCAATTTTTAAAATTAAAATGCGTAAACTGTACTTGTTGAATAAGTGTCTTCAGGATAAAGTTCCACCCCTGCAAAATGAGGGTGATGTATTGCATCCGGGTTATGCTGAGTCTCAAAACAAAAGCCTGCATACTTATTATAAACTGTGCATTTTTTACCCACTTGCCCATTTAAAAAGTTGCCTGTATAAAGCTGAACCGCCGGCTCTGATGTAAACACTTCCATTTTTCTGCCGGTTTTTGGGTCTTTTGCGCTTGCGGCATAAACAAAATCGAAAGACGCATTTTTGAGTACGTAGTTATAATCTATACCCACATTTACAGCCTCAATCAAAGAGCTTTTGCTTTCTGTAACTTTGCGCAAAGTTTTTGCCTTGCGCAAATCTAAAGCAGTGCCCTCAACTTTTAGAATTTCGCCTGTCGGAATCTGATTTTTATTAAGCGGCAAATAGTAATCTGCATTAACAGAAAACTCGTGATCCAAAACGTCTTTAGATTTTCCGCCCGACAAATTAAAGTAGGTATGCTGTGTTAAATTGCAAAGCGTTGGCTTATCTGTGAAAGCATTATATTCTATGACCAAAGAATTGTCGTCAGTAAGCTTGTAAAACACAGTGATATCAAGGTTTCCGGGGTAGCCTTCCTGCCCGTCTTTTGAAAGATAATGAAGCGCAACACCCTTCCAGCCCTGCCCCGAACATTCAGAAATATCCCACAAAAC
>JAVBSE010000078.1:0-4699 GCA_031547315.1 Opitutales bacterium | reverse complement strand
AGGACTCGCCTTATAAGTATTTTTTCCCAGCCTTGCAAACGCTGCAGGGTGCTTTGCCAAAATAGAAATTCCCTTGGGGCCTTTGGCCAATACGCTGTAAGCAAAGTCCAAGCCCCTTTGCCCATACCTGTCTATCACAGTAAAGGCCTCTTTTGAATAACTGCCTGAAAGCACTAAAATTTGCTCTATCTTTTTGGCGTTTTTAGAATCAGCTTTTAGCAATTTTCTTATCTTAGAAATTTGCCCCACATTTTCTGAATTCTTCATGATAAGAGAAAATTCAGACCAAGTTTTGCAGTCTTTGCCAAGCTCTACAATTGGCATTAAATTTTTTTGAATTTCCTCAACTTTTTTTTCTTTGGTAAACTTGGAATCTGAAAGCAATTTTACAGACTTCACAAACTGCTCTTGCAAAGGTTCAGATAAAGATTTTGTTTTCTTTGCGGCCTTTAAAAGTGCAGGTGCGGGATCGGCAGGCGGCCAAAATGTTGTAATTAACCCAACGCCGGACATTGCCAAAATGAATTTGTCGCTTTCATCATTTATAAAGCTTTCTTTGACTATGTCTCTGATGTCGCCATAAACTAAAAGATCGCCGGCTACAGAGCCTCCTAAAGACTCCAAACTTTCTACATTGCCGGTAATAAAACCCTTGCCCACTGCATAAATTCTGCCATACGCAGACTTTGACTTCTTAATTTCAGACAAATAATTGTTATACAAAAGTTCGCAAGCCGCCTTGTCTGAAACATTGTTTTGCAGATAATATTCCAAACAGGCAAGAGCACTTTCGGGGCGATTTTTCTGCCAAAAATATTCTGCCTTTGCCCTATAATCATAATCAGGCAGTGCCTCTATTTCACTACGGATATTCCTTGCACTAAAGCTAAGAGCCGCAAAGCAAACAATAAATAAAATAAGCGTAAGCCTTAAAATAATCTTAAACGCTTTGAACATAAAATATCCCCAAAAATGTTTTTACTTTTATCTGTAAAAGTCGTCTATAATTTTGCCGTCAGTCATCATTACAATTCTGTCGGCAATGTCTAAAATTCTGTTGTCGTGCGTTACCAGAATCACACTTACGCCAAGTTCTTTAGACATTTTTTTAATTAGATCCACAACTTCACGTCCGTTTTTTTCATCCAAAGAGGCTGTAGGCTCGTCAGCCAAAACAATGTGGGGCTTTCTTATCAGCGCTCTTGCAATTGCAACACGTTGCTTTTGCCCGCCCGACAAATGCGGAGGTTTCTTAAACGCCTGCTCTTTTATCCCAACAGTCTCTAAAGATTCAAGCGCCATTTTTTCAGAACTTTTGCCCGTCTGCGTTTTATCAAAAGCAAGAGGCAACTGAACATTTTGAACAACGCTGATAGAGTCTATCAAATGATGACTCTGAAATATAAAACCTATTTTTCTTCTGACACGCCTGAGCTTATTTTGATTTGCGCCCATAAGCTCGTCATTTTCAATTTGCACGCTGCCTTTTTGAATAGTAAGCTGCGCGCCAATAAGCTTTAGCAAAGTAGATTTTCCAGAGCCTGAAGGGCCCATAATAATAACAATTTTCCCTTTGCCAATGTCTAGATTTATGCCATGCAAAACTTCCTTAAATCCATCGCCTTCTTTATAAACGTGGAAAAGGTTTTTTATAGAAATTATTGCGTCTGCTTGGCTTGTCATTTTGAGCGTAAATAAAAACTATCGCCGAAAAATTGTCAAAGTTATTAGCTTTAAATTTCTTTTAAATTCGCCTCAAAAACGCTTTGCGCCATCCCATAGCGCAGCGAATACTGGGTATGATAGAAGTTTTGAACCTCAAAATATTCTAAGACGCAAAGTATGCACACAAAAGCCGCAGGCAGTATGTCGGCTCTATTTTTTGGCGTGCCATATTTTAAAGAAAGCTCCTGAGCAGAAAGACTTTTTACAATTTCTAAAACTTTTAAAATATCAGTTTTTTGCAAAAAATTTTGTTCAGACATTTTGCCATTTCCAAGTATGAATCTTGCAGCAGTTATTGCCCCTCCGGAAATTACAAATTTTTTTAAAGCCTTGGGCTTTTCAAATTTACCAAGCTGTGAGAAACAAAAATCTTCAAGAGCCTTAAAATCTAAATTTCCATTTTTGAAAAAAAGATTTGTAAGTTTAACTGCACCTAAAGGAAGACTTTTAGAATACAAAATTTTTTCTGAATTTTGGGCAAAAAGAAATTCCATGCTGCCGCCGCCAATATCTGCAAACAAAATATCTGCCGAAGCTTGCAAATTAAGCGCAGCATCTAAACAGGCGCCTTTAAAAGAGTATTCCGCTTCTTCATTCCCGCTTAAAACTTTTACAAAAATTCCTTTTGCATTTAATTTTTCCAAAACTTCTTTTGCGCCACTTAAGTCTCGTAATGCAGAAGTTCCAAAATAAAAACTTTCAAAGTTGGGCAATACAGCCTGCGCTTTTTTTCTTAATTCATCAACTGCGGAAACTATAATTTGAAAAGCGTCATCAGCAAGTTTGCCATTGGCAGAAATTCTTTTAGGAACAGAAAATTCGGCAATCGCAGTAAACTTGCTTTCGCCTTTTGAAGCAAGAAGCGACTTTATTGTATTAGAACCAATGTCTATAAAAAGTGCATTCATTTTTCAAAAAGTCTCATTCAAATTTGCAGTTTAGACAAGTTTTTTATTGACGCTTCATGGCTTTTGAAATTTCTTCCACAAAATTTTCTGCAGCAATTATTGCGGCATCTTCACCTTTTTCTTTGCAAGTACTGTAAAGCAAATCTACAAGCTTACTGCCTACAATAACTGCGTCAGAATGCAACGCAGCATTGTGCGCACTTTCAAAATTTGAAATCCCAAAACCTGCTCCCACAGGCAATTTTGAAACTTTGCGAACAGTCTCAAGGCGCTCTGCAAAACCTTCCGGCAAGTTTTTACGCACACCCGTAACACCTGCAACTGTAACATAATAAAGAAAACCTGAGCCTGTTTTTGAAATTTCTTCTATCCTTTCAAGCGGCGTTGTAGGCGCTGCAAGCGGAATTAAATTGAGTGAATATTTTTTTAAGACAGGCAAAACTTCGTCCGTTTCTTCAAGAGGCAAATCTGCAATTAAGCAGCCGTCTACGCCTGCATCAGAGGCAAGTTTTGCAATTTTTTCCAGTCCGCATTTAAAGAAAACATTGTAGTATCCAAAAAGTATCATAGGTGTCTGCACACCCTTTTTTCTTAGACGCGCAACCATTTCAATAATCTTAAAAATATTTGCGCCATTTAAAAGCGCACGCTGACTGGAAGCCTGTATTGTTGGGCCATCTGCCATGGGGTCTGAGAAAGGCACCCCAAGTTCTATGATGTCGACGCCATGCTTGCTTATTGCTTCTATCATGCGCTCGGTGAAATCCATATTAGGATCGCCGCAAGTTATAAAGCTTGCGAATACTGCACGATTTTCTTTTTTTGCTTTTTCAAAAATTTCTTTAATCATTTTTATGCTCCTTTAAATATTTAACAACAGAGTCCATGTCTTTGTCGCCCCTGCCAGACAGACAAACTACAATATTTTCCTCTGCCTTTCTTTTTTTGGCAGACTCTATAGCAAGCGCAATTGCGTGTGCAGATTCCAGAGCAGGAATTATTCCTTCCAATCTGCACAAAAGACTAAAGGCTTCTATCGCCTCTTTGTCGTTTATGACAGAATATTGTACCCTTGCGCTTTCAAACAAATAAGCATGCTCGGGACCTACACCGGGGTAATCCAGACCTGCCGAAACTGAATGCGTATTTTCTATCTGCCCAAACTCGTCCTGTAAAAGATAAGTTTTATTGCCATGCAAAACACCCACAGTTCCGCCATTTAAACTTGCAGCATGAAACTTTGTATCTATGCCGCTTCCGCCGGCTTCAGCCCCCGAAAGCGCAACTGAAGGCTCTGCAATAAATGCACTGAAAATGCCTATCGCATTGCTGCCGCCGCCAACACAGGCAAGCACTTCATTAGGCAGTTTTCCGAAAGCTTCCTGACTTTGAGCTTTGCTTTCTGTGCCAATTACAGACTGAAAGTACCTTACAATTTCAGGATATGGAAAAGGGCCTGCAGCAGTGCCTATCACATAAAATGTGTCGTTAACAGTGGCAACCCAGTTTCTAAGAGCCTCATTCATGGCGTCTTTAAGCGTGGCTGTGCCAGAGTCCACACTAATTAGATTTGCGCCAAGCATCTTCATGCGCTCAACATTTGGGGCTTGGCGAACTATGTCTTCAGAGCCCATAAAAACATCACACTGCAAACCCAGCAAAGCGGCAGCAGTAGCTGTTGCAACGCCATGCATGCCTGCGCCTGTTTCTGCTATCAGCCTGCGCTTGCCCATGCGCACAGCAAGCAAAGCCTGCCCAAGTGCATTGTTGATTTTATGCGCTCCTGTATGATTTAGGTCTTCACGCTTAAGCCAAATTTTTGCGCCGCCGCAGTGCTTGCTCAAACGTTCTGCAAAATAAAGCGGCGATGGACGCCCAACATAATCTTTAAGAAGCTTTCCATATCTTTCAGTAAAAGCTTTGTCTTCTTTTGCTTCTTCAAAAACTTTTTCAAGCTCTTGAAGCGCAGGCATAAGAGTTTCTGCTACAAATGTGCCTCCAAATATTCCATATCTGGTTTTTGATTTTTTTATTTTTTCCATAAATTTTTTTATTTTTTCAGGGCA
>JAVBSE010000175.1:0-7708 GCA_031547315.1 Opitutales bacterium | reverse complement strand
TTTTTTAATTTTGTATAATATGATGCGTGAAGTTGTTTTGAGGTGGCGGGCTGCGGATGTTGCATTGCCTTTGTTTGCTTTTAGCGCCTCTATTATTATTTCTTTTTCAAAGTTTCCTACCAGAGTTTCGTAGTCAGAATTTTCGTCATATTCATTTATAATTGCAGAGTCTGTTGATTGCGCTGTCTGCAAAGCAGGCGGCAGATTGTAGCCATTTATAACGTTGTCTGAAGTGTTTAGCACTGCGTATTCCATGCAGTTTTCAAGCTCTCTTACATTTCCCGGCCAATAGTAAGAGCTTATCATATTTATTGCGGGTGTAGAAATGCGCACTATAGATTTTGAGTGGAGCGTGTTGAATTTTTCTAGAAAGTACTGCGCTAATGTTGTGATGTCGCACTTTCTGTTTCTGAGCGCAGGCATAAAGATAGGAAAAACGCTGAGCCTATAATAAAGGTCTTCTCTGAATTTGCCTTCTTTTATCATTTCTTCAAGATTGCGGCTTGTGGCGGATATTATGCGCACGTCTGCTTTGTGCTCTTCATTGCCGCCTACTCTGTAGTAAGTGCGCTCTTGCAAAAATCTAAGAAGCTTAAGCTGCATAAATAGGCTTAAGTCTCCTACTTCATCAAGAAAAAGCGTGCCTTCGTTTGCAACTTCTACAAGCCCTACTTTGCGATTTATTGCGCCTGTGAATGCGCCTTTTTCATGTCCAAAAAGTTCGCTTTCAACCAAGCCTTCGGGAAGCGCAGCGCAGTTAATTGCAAGAAAAGGTTTGCTTTGACGCAGGCTTGCCTTGTGTATGGCGCGCGCCACAAGCTCTTTGCCTGTTCCTGATTCCCCACGTATCAAAACTGTTGCGCTTGATGAGGCAACTTTGCTTATCATTGAATAGACAGTCTTCATTCCATTGCAACTGCCTATTATGTTTTCTGGGCGCAGTTTGTTGTCTAGCTCTGTTTGAAGGCGTCTGTTTTCTGCAATGAGTTTTTCTCTTTCTTCTATTTCTGCATAATTTGCAAATATTGCTTCTGCTGTAATGTTAGAAATAAGTTCCAAGAGGTGCAGATCTGCCCTAAGGTCTGTATTGGCGTCTACAACTCTGTCCATACTGAGTGTGCCAATCACTTCGTCTTTATAAATTATCGGCACGCATATAAACGCAACATTCATTATGTGGCTGCGGGCCTTGGTGCGATTTAAAAACTCTTTCTCAGACGAAATATCTTCTATAACCCTTGGCTTGCCCTCAAGGGCGACTTTGCCTGTAATGCCCTCTCCTATGCGATACATTCCACGACCGACTTCGGCGGCGCTCAAACCTTGAGAGGCTTCGATAATTAGCATGTCACCCTCACGCAGAGTTACTGTGCCGCGCAAAAGCCCCATTTCTATATGAAGTATATTTAGAATTTCGCTTAACATCTCTGAAACAGATGTACGGCGTGCAACAAGATGGCTGATTTTATTTAATACTGCTATGTTAAGCTGAAGGCTCATATTCTCTTGCTTAAATATCTGTTGACCGATTCTGCCATGGCCTTTCCCGAAGCTATGGCACGCACCACAAGCGATGCACCCAGCGCTGCGTCTCCTGAAGCAAAAACCCCTGAAACAGAAGTCTCAAAACTTGCATTGCATTCTATAGAACCTTTGGCACCAAGACACAAATTAAGCTGCTCAAGAAGACTTGGGGATGCAACCCCTGTGAAACCCATACTCAACAAAACAAGCTCTGCGTCAATTTCAAATTCAGAATTTTTAATTTCACAAAAATTATGCGGCAATCCCGATTTGTCAAAATTCCACTGTACGCCTGCGGCCAAAACCTTTTGCACATTTCCGCTTTTGTCGCCCTTAAAAGATTTTGTTAAAACGCTCCACATTCTTTTTCCGCCTTCAAGATGGCTGGATGATGTGCGTTTTTTATATTCCCACAAAGGCCATGGCGTAGAAGCAGAGCGTTTTTCAGGAGGCTCTGGCATAATTTCTATTTGCAAAACACTTTTTGCACCCTGCCTAAGCGCAGTGCCCAAGCAGTCTGAGCCTGTGTCTCCGCCGCCAATTATGAGCACATTTTTGCCCTTTGCAGAAATTTCAGGAATTGAAATTTCGCCTGAATTTATTTTGTTTTGAGAGCCAAGAAAGTCTGCCGCAAAGTGGATGCCTTTTAAATTTCTTCCTTCAATATTTAAATCTCTTGGAACTTCGCTGCCTATGCAAAGGCATACGGCGTCAAATTTTTTTCTGAGATAGCGTCCTGAAATATCTGCGCCGGCATCTGTGCCGAACTCAAAATTTATTCCGGCTTCACGCATAAGATTTATGCGGCGCTCAACAATATTTTTTTCTAGTTTGAAATCAGGAATTCCATAACGCAAGAGCCCGCCTGCAAAAAGTTTTTTTTCAAACACTACAATTTCATGACCAAAAGAATTTAAGAAATGAGCCGCAGAAAGCCCTGCAGGCCCAGAACCTATAACTGCAACACGCATTCCTGTTTTCTTTGACGAAAATGCGGGCTTTATAATGCCAAGCTCAAACGCTTTTTCTATGGCAAAAAATTCTATCTGCCTAATGCTTACAGCTTCAGACGGAAGCCCCGCAGTGCAAGAAGACTCGCATGGCGCCGGGCACAAATGCGCAGTAAATTCAGGAAATGGCGAAGTCTCTAAAAGAAGCGTGTAGGCCTTTTGGAATTCTCCGTTTTTTATTGCAACGTTAATTTCGGGAATTGAATTTTCTAAAGGACAGCCGCAGGCATGGCAAAAAGGAATTCCGCAGCCCATACAACGTGAGGCCTGCCGCCTTACTGCGTCTTCAGGCGGGCGTTTTGAGACGTCTTTAAAGTCCGAAACTCTTTCATTTCTGTATGAGTGATTCAGCCTAGGTATGTCTATGAATTCTTTGTCCATATCATGAAGGCTCATTAGTTTTTTGGGGCAGCTCAACGCTGCCTGCGCTATTTAAAACTTTGCGATACTCTACAGGAAAAACCTTTACAAATTTAGGCAAAACATCACTCCAGTTTTCCAGAAGCTTCTTTGCAAGAGCACTTTGGCTTAGCAGAAAATGCTCTTCAATTATTGCCTTAAGTTCTTTTTCATCTGCGCTTTTTTTGTGAACAGATTCAAGGTCTACGCTGCTAAGATTGCAGTGCATATCAAAGTTGCCATGCTTGTCGTAAACATAGGCCAAGCCGCCTGTCATGCCTGCGGCAAAGTTGAATCCTGTATTGCCTAAAACAACTACTCTGCCGCCTGTCATATATTCGCAGCAGTGGTCGCCTACGCCTTCTGTAACTAGAGTTGCGCCGCTGTTTCTTATGGCAAAGCGTTCTCCTGCAAGTCCGTTTATGAAGATGCTTCCCGAACTTGCGCCATAGCCTATAACATTTCCTGCTATAGAATTTTTTGAAGCTTCATAGGCTGCGTCTTTGGGAGTTTTGATAATAATTTTTCCTCCGGAAAGCGACTTACCAACATAGTCGTTGGCTTCTCCTTCAAGATTAAAGACCACGCCCTTAGTAAGAAAGGCGCCAAAACTTTGCCCTGCCGAGCCCTTGAAAGACGCTAAAATAGTATTATCTGGCAAACCTGCTGCGCCATATTTTTTTGCAATAGCCCCGCTTAACATTGCGCCAATGCTTCTGTCAGAGTTAGAGATTTGAAATTCTGCCTCAATTTTTCTTTTGTTGTTTAATGAGTCTGCAAAAACTTCCAACAAATTTTTGTCGAAGGCTTCCAAACTTTTATGAGCCAAAATTTTAGATGACTTGCGCAGGCTTTCTTCGCTGCCAACGTGTGCAAATATTTTTGAAAAATCTATTTTTTTTGACTTCCAAAAATCTAGCGCAATATTTTTTTCAAGAAGGTCTGACCTTCCTACGGCAGCGTCAATGCTGCGCAGCCCCAAAGACGCCAAAATTTCACGTGTTTCACGTGCAAGGTATCTTAAAAAATTTTCAATATGCTCAGGACGTCCCTTAAAACACTTGCGCAGTTTTTCATCTTGAGTAGCTATGCCAACAGGGCAAGAATTTTTGTGGCATACACGCATCATAACACAGCCAAGCGAGACCAGTATTGTTGTTGCAAATCCAAATTCTTCTGCACCCAAAAGCGCAGCCATTACCACATCTTTGCCTGTCTTAAGCTGGCCGTCAACCTGAACCCTTACTTTGCCGCGCAAGCCGTTTAGTATGAGCGTTTGCTGAGTTTCTGCAAGCCCCAGTTCCCATGGGGCCCCTGCATGTTTTATGCTTGTTAAAGGAGAAGCCCCTGTGCCGCCGTCGTGCCCGCTAATTAGCACTACGTCTGCATTGCCCTTAACTACGCCTGCCGCAACAGTTCCTACCCCCACTTCTGAAACAAGCTTTACAGAAATTCTGGCTTCAGGATTTGAATTGCGTAAATCGTAAATAAGCTGCGCCAAATCTTCTATTGAATAAATGTCATGATGAGGAGGCGGCGAAATCAGACTCACCCCGGGGGTTGAGTGGCGTATGCGTGCAATAGTTTCATCTACCTTATGACCAGGCAGCTGGCCGCCTTCGCCGGGCTTTGCACCTTGCGCTATTTTAATTTGAAGCTCTTTTGAATTTGCCAGATATTCCGCAGTAACGCCAAAGCGTCCGCTTGCAACTTGCTTGATTGCGCTAGACTTATTTTCTGCTGTGCCAATAGTCTTGTAGCGGGCAGCGTCTTCGCCGCCTTCGCCTGAATTACTCATAGCGCCAAGCCTATTCATTGCAATTGCGATTGTTTCATGCGCCTCAGGGCTTATTGAGCCAAAGCTCATTGCGCCGCTTACAAAGCGCTTTAAAATTTCGTCTTCGCTTTCCACTTCTTCAATTGGTATTGCAGAAGTTTCTTTAAACTTAAAAAGCCCACGCAGCGTGCACAGGCGCTTTGACTGCTCGTTAATTATTTGAGAATATTCTTTGTACTTAGCTTCGTCGTTTTCACGAACTGCACGCTGAAGCAATGTTATTGTTTGAGGCGTCCATAAGTGATTTTCGCCATCTTTTCTGAACTTGTATTTGCCATTGTTTTCCAGCGTATTTTCACTTCCGTCTTTTGGATAATGCATGGCATGATAGCGCATTAGCGCCTCTCCGGCCACTTCTTTTAAGCCTATACCACCTATGCGAGAAGCTGTGCCCGGAAAATATTTTTTCACAAATTCACTGTCTAAGCCTATGGCCTCAAAAACCTGCGCCTGCCTGTAGCTTCTTAGCGTGGATATACCCATCTTAGACATTACTTTTAAAAGCCCCTTGCATACTGCCTTAATGTAATTTTCTACTGCTCCTGCTGCGTCTATTTTCAGTTCGCTCTCAAGAGTCAGATTTGCAATGCTTTCTATAGCTAAATAAGGATTTATGGCGGTTGCGCCATAACCCAAAAGAAGCGCAAAATGCATCACTTCACGAGCCTCAGCAGTTTCTGCAACTATGCCAACCGATGTACGCACCCCATGCTGCGAAAGAAAAGAATTCACTGCCGAAACCGCAAGCAGCATAGGGATAGGAACGTGCCCGTAAGAAAGATTCTTGTCGCTTATTATTATAACGCTCTTGCCATCGTTTACTTCTTTTAGAGCCTCTGCGCAAATTTTATCGAGAGCCTTTTGAATTCCAAGCTCTCCTGAAGCCGCAGAAAATTCTGCTGTAATTGTTGCGCTTTGAAAGCTTGGAATTTTAGAATTTCTAAGGCAGGCTAAGTCGCTGTTTGTAAGCACAGGATGCGGCAGTTTTAAAAGATGCGCAAGTAGCGGACTTTCCTCAAGCGAATTGCCTTGATTTCCTATGTAGGTCATAAGGCTCATTACAAGTTCCTCTCTGATTGGGTCGATAGGAGGGTTTGTAACTTGGGCAAAAAGCTGCTTAAAATAGTCGTACAAAAGCTGCGGCTTTTCTGAGAGCACACTTAGGGCTGCGTCGTTACCCATAGAGCCTATGGGCTCTTGCCCAGACATAGCCATTGGCTTTAAAATCAAATCCATATCTTCACGAGTATAGCCAAAAAGTCTTTGGCGCTGCAAAATATTTGCGCCAACATCGGGCTGCGAAACAGATTCAAATATGCCGGGCAGAGTAATTCTGTTTTCATTTACCCATCTTCTGTAGGGCTTTCTGCGTGCAAGAACTGTTTTAATTTCATTGTCTTTTAGAAGCCTGCCTTGAAGCGTGTCTATGTATATCATCTCTCCCGGCTTTAGGCGGCCCTTACTTAGCACTTCAGAAGGCTTCATATCTAAAACACCCGCTTCACTTGCAAGCACAAAAAGCCCGTCTTTTGAGAGCGCATAGCGTGCAGGGCGCAGACCATTTCTGTCTAGCAATGCGCCTGCCTGCAAACCATTTGTAAATACAAGAGCCGCAGGCCCATCCCAAGGTTCTGAAAGCCCTGAGTGGTATTCAAAAAAGCCAAGTATGTCTCTGCTTACATAAAAATTGCGCCCCCAAGCCTGAGGTACCAGCATTAGCATAGTGTGCTCTAAACTGCGCCCCATAGAAGTGTAAAATTCTACTGCATTGTCAAGACAGGCAGAGTCGCTTTGCTTGTCGGCAATTATAGGGAAAATCTTTTTTAGTTCATCCCCAAAAATTGCAGACTTAAACTGCCCTTCCCTCATGCGCATATTATTCAAATTGCCGCGCAAAGTATTTATTTCTCCGTTATGTGCAAGATACCTAAAGGGCTGCGCAAGCGGCCATGTAGGAAAAGTATTTGTACTGTATCTCTGATGCACAAGCGCCATTGCAGACTTAAAATTTTCCGCACCCAAATCAGGAAAAAACTGCTTCAGCTGAGGCGCATTCAAAAGCCCCTTATACACTATTGTGCGTGAAGACAAGCTGCATACGTAAAAGTTGCTGCCAAGGCTCAAGTTTTCTTCAACGCTCTTTTCTATGCATCTTCTTAGAAGATAGAGCCTTCTTTCAAGTGCGTCGCCAGATAGCAGAGAATCGCAAGGGCTTATAAAAAACTGAAATATCTCTGGCCTGCTTTCAAGAGCAATTCCGCCAATTGCGCTTGTATCCACAGGAACATTCCTCCATGAAATTAAGTCGAAAGCTTCCTTAGAAATTACATCTTCGCAAACAAGCTTTATCTTTTTTATGATTTCTTCGTTTTGAGGCGCAAACATCATACCCACTGCATAATTTTCTGCGCTGGGAAGATTTTTAATTTCTTTCTTAAAAAATTCGTGCGGAATCTGTATGAGAATTCCTGCGCCGTCGCCTGTTTGCGAGTCTGCACCAAGAGCCCCTCTGTGCATGAGCCTGTTTAAAACCTCTAAACCTTTTAAGACTATATCGTGACTTTCCTCGCCATTTATATTTGCAATAAGGCCAACGCCGCAAGCATCGTGTTCATTTGCACTGTCGTACAAACCTTGATTTTCGGGATAAACGTTTTTTATATTTACGTAGTTTTGCATGATTAAATTTCTCTATGCAAAATTGTAAGCAATTTATATGCCAGTTAGATATAAATTACATAAATTGCTAAATGTTAGTATTATACAAGAAATAATCTGGCAAAATTACAATTCCCCTTTACTTGAATTTTATATAAACGACAAAATTGTCGTTTTTCAAAACTACAAAACTACAAATTTGTCGTTTACTAGATTTAAAACCTAACAGGCGCAAGCAGACATAAGTCAAATTCCTCTAAAACAGAGCATTTTTAAAGGA
>JAVBSE010000119.1:0-8796 GCA_031547315.1 Opitutales bacterium | reverse complement strand
TTGCTTTTAAGAACAGCTAAATTGTTTGAAGCGTTGATAGCTTCTATTGTTTTTTCTGTAAAATTGTCTGCATTAAAATTCATATAAAATATTAAAGCATATTTCGTGCCAAAAGTTTTTTACTCTTAAATCCTTTGCCAGAAAGGAAATTACGCTTTATGCCAAAAACATTAAAACAAGTTTGAGACAAAAATGCTCAAAATAAATGTGCAAATATGGCACAAAAAAACGCCCCACAAGAGGCGTTTAAATTTGTTTGTATAAGAATTGAAAAAGGTTTTGAAACCTATCTTAAAGTGCCGAACTTACTTCAAGCGAAGTATGTCTACACGTCTTTCTTTCTTAGCTTCAGGAGAGTTCTTTGCAACTCCGGGAGTTGCGCCGTTTTTACCTCTTGGTACAACTTCGCCTCTGTCTTTAGAAATGTTCAAATTGCCTAGGTAAGCCAAAACAGCAGAAGCACGTTTGTCTGACAAACCAACGTTGTATTCTTCTGTGCCGTAATAGTCGGTATGGCCAACAACCAAGATGTTTGTGCTTTCATTGGCTGCAAGTTCCTGCGCTGCAGAAGCAAGCTTGCTGCGTTCGCCTGAAGCAACTGCGTATTGGTCGAAATCAAAGTAAATTGAAGCAATTACATCACGTGCATCTGGGTGATCCAAATCTGTTGTGTAAGCCAATCTTGAAGGGTCAAACTTGTTTGAGTTGCGCTGGTCTAAACCTGCGTCAGAACCGCCAAAAGAACTGTCTGAAATGCCGTCTGGGTTGCCGATTCTGTTAGATTCGCCTGGCTTTGTGTCAAGCGGAGTAGGGCTTTCAAATTCTGTACAGCCTGTGATAAATGTAACTGATGCGATAAACGCTACAAGAGAAAGAAGTTTTTTCATATTTTTAATTAAAAATGTTTATACAAGTTTTCATAAGACTTTGCATTTTTCTCAAAAAAGCAAGTTTTTTTGAAAGGATTTAAAATAAAATTACACAAAATTGCCTAGGTCGTTAAAATTTAGTCTTTAATTTCCACATTATTAAAATGAGAAATTTTTATAAGTTCAGGGTTTTTGATGTTTCTTGCAGGATAATCTGAACTGCGCTCTATTTTATTATTTTTCCAGACAAAGCCATCTACGCAGTAAAATTTTATAAGTTTGGATTCATCAAAAATTCTAAACAAATTATTTTCCACTTTAATATTTTTATTGTATCTTGACTTGTCTAAATCTTCTGTGATGCCTGAATCTACAACTATAACAGCATCGCCGTAAGGCCCGTACATGCAGTTATCAAAGGTATTGTTTCTTATTGTGCAGTCGTTTACTCCGCCTTGCTCAAACCAAAAAAATGCGTCGCCCTGAAACATAATTGCGGCTCCAGCATTGTGGAAGGTATTGTTTTCTACAAGCGTTTTGCCACGTCCGTTTAGGAGAATGCCCCTTGCTCTGTTTTTGCCAATAGTGTTTCCGCTAATGATGATTTCAGCAAAATTGCCCACAACTGCAACAGAGTCTCCATTAACTATTCCTTCTGGGATAGGATTTTCAAGGCTTAGGATTTTCCATTTCTCGTTTTTAACTTCAACGCTTTTAATTTTTACTTCTCCAAGGCTGATAAGGCTTTTGGCTTTTACAAATTCTATAGTGTCGCCTGCTTTAAAAGTATCAAAGCCAAACTGTTGAGCATGCACAAGCTCTGTACTGATTTTAGTAGGCGATATAATTTCGCCTATGCGTTCGTAAATTCCGTGGATATTTGTGGCGTCGTCTTTCTGATTTTGAAAAATATTATTTTTAAGAATCAGCTTTCCGCTGCAGTTAGAAAAGTGCGTAGCATCTGCTGTGCAGCTTACAATATAGCCTTGTGCCGGCAAAGTTTTACAAGAAATAACAGAGACGTTTTCGCAATTTTGCCCCACAATGCCCATTCCGCCGGAACCTTGCAGGAGTACATTTTCCACTAAAATATTTTTAGATTTATCCAAAACCATAGTAGGGTAGTCTCTGCGCCCAAAACTAAAGACTAGAATATTGCCAGCTTTAAGATTGGCATTTTTGTAAAAAACTTTCACTTTGCGATTCCCCAAATCTTCTGCTTTAAGATTATTGTGGGCTGTCATATCGCCTTTTAAATAGGCGGTTTCACGCTTGATTGCATCGAACTCTAAAGTTTCGTTGTAGGGAATGTTAAATTCGTCAAAGCTGATATTTTTATTGCGGCTTTTGCCTGATGAAAATCTTAAGAATCCATCTTTGACTGCGTAGTCAAATTTTTCATCAAACGCTAAAACATAGTAATCTTCTGCAGATTCTAAAATTTTGCCTTCGTTATGAAATGAACGCCCCACACGAACTGCGAAATTTTTAATTGCAATATTTTCTGACGCATTAACCCAAAATGGATTAACTTGTCCATGAAAATAAAATACAGAATCTCCGCCATCAATCTGAAAATCTTTAAATCCTTCAAGAGGGAAAATAATTTTTTTGTCGCCTCTGTCGTTATTAGAAATATTTAAAAATTTTTCTAAAGCCCCGCTTGGTCCAAAATGATATTCGCCTTTAGGAAATACAAGACTTGCCGCCTTAATTTTTTTGCAGTGTTCTAAGGCTTTAATTACGCCTTCTGTGCAGTCTTGGCCATCTGGGTTTACGCCAAAATCTTTAACATTTACAGCGTTTGCAAACAAGATAAAGTGCGTTAAAAAAACAGATAAAATAAAAATTAGTTTTCTCATAAGTAAGTAGTGTTCCTAAGCTTTTAAGTTTTCTAAATTGATATATTTTTGTCAACAATACTTTGGCAGGATTTCAAATTGAATACAAAAAAGCCTCTGAAGAAAATTCTCCAGAGGCTCTAAATTTTACTTATTTAGCTTTAAGCAAATCGGCTTACATCATACCGCCCATGCCGCCCATCATAGAAGGATCCATTGCAGGAGCTTTCTTCTCTTCCGGTTTGTCGGCAATCATGCATTCTGTTGTAAGCAGCAAACCTGCTACTGAACTTGCGTTTTGAAGCGCTGTGCGTGTTACCTTAGTTGGGTCAACAACGCCTGCTTTGATAAGGTCTTCAAATTTGCCTGTTGCAACGTTGTAGCCAATGCTGCCTTTGCTCTTAAGAACTTCTTTAACAACAAGTGCGCCTTCTTCGCCTGCGTTTGCGCAAAGCTGACGTAGCGGAGCTTCAATTGCTCTGCGAACTATTGCTGCGCCAACTGCTTCGTCATCAACAAGACTTGCAACTGCTTTTTCAATAGCTGCTGCTGTACGTAGTAGGGCAACACTGCCGCCAGTGCTGATACCTTCTTCAACTGCTGCACGAGTTGCATGAAGAGCGTCGTCAACACGCATTTTCTTTTCTTTCATTTCAGGCTCGGTAGCTGCGCCAACATTGATAACTGCAACGCCGCCTGCAAGTTTTGCCAAGCGCTCCTGCAATTTTTCTCTGTCGTAATCAGAGCTTGTTTCTTCGATAGCTCTGCGTAACTGCTTTACACGACCTTGGATGTCGGAAGACTTGCCGCCGCCTTCAACAATAGTTGTGTTTTCCTTAGTTACGTTAATGCGCTTTGCACGTCCTAGGTCGGCAAGCTCTACATTTTCAAGCTTCAAACCTAAGTCTTCAGTAATGCAGCGACCGCCTGTTAAAATAGCGATGTCTTCTAGCATAGCCTTGCGTCTGTCGCCAAAGCCGGGAGCCTTAACTGCACAAACATTCAAAGTACCACGTAGCCTATTTACAACCAATGCTGCCAATGCTTCGCCTTCAATATCTTCAGCGATAATCATAAGCGGCTTGCCTGTCTTTGCTGCTGTCTGCAAGATTGGCAAAAGTTCAGAAAGGTTTGAAATCTTCTTTTCGTTGATTAGAACGTAAGCGTCTTCCAAAACTGCTTCCATAGTTTCTGCATTTGTTACAAAGTAAGGTGATAGATAGCCCTTATCAAACTGCATACCTTCTACAACGTCCAAGAATGTTTCAATAGACTTTGCTTCTTCTACAGTGATAGTGCCGTCTTTGCCAACTTTGTCCATAGCGTCAGCGATAATGTCGCCAATTTCTGTGTCCCAGTTTGCAGAAACAGTTGCAACTTGGCGGATTTCTTCACGATCCTTTACCTTCTTAGAATTCTTAGCAAGTTCTGCAACTGCAGCGTCAACAGCTTTGTCTATACCACGCTTTAAAAAGATTGGGTTAGAGCCTGCTGCAACATTGCGTAAGCCTTCGCGATAAATTGCTTCAGCAAGAACTGTTGCAGTTGTAGTGCCGTCGCCGGCTTTATCGGCAGTGCGTGAAGCCACTTCACGAACCATCTGAGCGCCCATATTTTCATAAGCGTCTTCAAGTTCAATTTCTTTAGCAACAGTTACGCCGTCTTTAGTCACCATAGGTGCACCAAATTTTTTGTCTATCAAAACATTGCGACCTTTAGGACCCAATGTAATTTTGACAGCCTTTGCCAATGTTTCGACACCCTTAAGAATCTTCTTACGTGCCGCTTCATCAAATACGATTTGTTTAGCCATTTTTATTTATATTTTTGAGTTTTAAAATTATCCGATTATACCAAGAATGTCGTCTTCACGAACAAGTGTGAACTTTTCTTCGCCGATTTTAACTTCTGTGCCGCCGTATTTTGCGATAAGAACTTTGTCGCCAACTTTTACTTCAAAAGCTGCACGCTTGCCGTCTTCTACACGACCTGTGCCCAAAGCCACAACTTCGGCTTCCTGAGACTTTTCTTTAGCTGCATCGGGAATAATAATGCCGCCTTTAATTTGTTCTTTTTCTTCGATATGTTTTACTAGAACTCTATCGCCAAGAGGTTTAATTTTTATTTTTGCCATAGTTATTTATATTATTGAATTTTTGAATTAAAAAAATTGCGTTTAAGTAAGCGTAAAAAGCCCAAGGCTTACAAGCTTTTTTAAGAGCTTTAGGCCTTGAGCTGTTTTTTAAACTTTACTGATTGTCCTTCTTTTCGTCGTCTACAACTTCGAAGTCTGCATCTTGAGCGCCGCCATTTGCAGAAGATTCTGCGCCTGCGCTTGCCTCAGGAGCTGCACCTGCTTCCGCCGCTGCCGACTGGAATGCCTGCGCATTTGCCTGCATTAGCTCTATAAGCTTGTCTTTCTGGGCCTGTGCTTCTTCCTTTGTGAGGTCTGACTTTTCAAGAACTTTCTTAGCGTCTGCCAAAGCTTCGTCTATCTTAGACTTAACGTCTGCAGGAACTTTGTCGCCGGCTTCTTTCATCTGTTTTTCAACTTGGAAGATAAGATTGTCTAGCTCGTTTTTAGCTTCGACAGTTTCTTTAGCTTTCTTGTCTTCTTCAGCATGAGCTTCTGCGTCTGCCTTCATGCGCTCAACGTCGTCTTTGCTTAGTCCGCTTGAGCCTGTGATAGAAATCTTCTGCTCTTTGCCGGTGCCTTTGTCTTTTGCGCTAACGTGCAAAATGCCGTTTGCGTCAATATCGAAAGTCACTTCAATCTGAGGCGTGCCTCTTGGAGCCATTGGAATTCCATCAAGCTTAAAGTTGCCCAAAAGCTTATTATCGCGAGCCATAGGACGTTCGCCCTGAAGTATCTTGATGTCCACAGCAGTTTGGTTATCCGCATAAGTAGAGAACACCTGCTGAGCCTTCTTTGGAATTGTAGTGTTGCGCTCAATCATAGGGGTTGATACGCCGCCTGCAGTTTCAATTGAAAGCGTTAGCGGAGTTACGTCTAACAAAAGAACGTCACGGACATCGCCCTGCAATACGCCACCTTGAATTGCTGCGCCTCTTGCAACAACTTCGTCCGGGTTTACGCCCTGATGAGGTTTCTTATTTGCAAGCTTTTCTGCAAGTGCAATAACTGCGGGCATACGTGTCATACCGCCAACCAAAACAAGCTCGTCAATCTTTGCAGAACTTACTTCAGCGTCTTTCAAGCAAGCCTCAAAAGGCTTAATTGTGCGCTGTAAAAGAGAGTCTGTAAGCTGCTCTAGCTTTGCTCTTGAAAGCTGCACATTTAAGTGCTTAGGACCTGAAGCGTCTGCTGTAATAAATGGCAAATTAATGTCTGTTTGTGTTGAAGAAGATAGGGCAATCTTTGCCTTTTCTGCTTCTTCACGCAAACGCTGAAGTGCCATTGCATCTTGCTTTAGGTCTATGCCGTTTTCTTTCTTAAATGTGTCTGCAAGCCAATCTATAATTGCTGCGTCCCAATTGTCGCCGCCTAATTGAGTGTCGCCATTTGTAGCTTTAACTTCAAAAACGCCATCGCCGATTTCAAGCACAGAAATATCGAAAGTACCGCCACCTAAGTCGTATACTGCGATAGATTCTTCGCTCTTTTTATCTAAGCCATAAGCAAGTGAAGCTGCTGTTGGTTCGTTAATAATGCGCAAAACTTCTAAGCCCGCAATTGTGCCTGCGTCTTTAGTTGCCTGACGCTGAGAGTCATTAAAATAAGCGGGAACTGTGATAACTGCCTTGGTGATTTTTTCGCCAAGATATGCTTCTGCGTCAGCTTTAAGGCTTTGCAAAACCATAGCAGAAATCTGCTCAGGAGAGAACTTTTCTGTTTTGCCAGAAAATTCGCACTCAATCTGAACGCCGCCATTTTTTCCTTCTGAAACTTTATAAGGGAAGTTCTTGATTTCTCCTTGAACTTCGCTGAATTTACGCCCAATGAAACGCTTTACAGAATAAATCGTGTTCTTTGGGTTTGTTACTGCCTGGCGCTTTGCAGCTTGTCCTACAAGTCTTTCGCCTGTTTTTGAAAAAGCTACAATAGAAGGAGTGGTTCTTGCACCTTCTTTGTTAGGAATAACGACAGATTCGCCGCCTTCCATAATCGCCATACATGAATTTGTTGTACCTAAGTCTATACCTAATATTTTACTCATACCCCTATATTAAGCAAAAGCCATGCCAGTTTTAGATTTTTTTTAAAATTCCGCTAAAACAGAGGGAAAAATGATTATATTTAAAATTTAACTGGCACAAAAAAATTAAATTTTACTTAAATTTATTTTTAAGTGAGACATTTTGACTCAGTGTGACAATTTAATAAAAGAAAATTGTCCAAGAGCATTTTACGCTACTTATTAGAAGCTCTTTTAAGCCTGTCATTTACTGCCTCGCCAACGCCATCGTTTGGTAGCTTTTCGCAGTAAATTTGCTTGTAAGATTTATCAAGCGTTCTGATTAAATCGAACAAATTTCTTGCAGCTTCAGTCACATCTCCGGCTTCGCTAAGCCAGTATTCATTAGGCTTTGGCGCAGTAGGGCGCTTAAAATAAACTTTTGCAGTATCTAAAGGATTTGTAAATTCGCCCTCAAACAAAAACAATTTGGCATTGGGGCTGTAATGGCTTTTTAGCATCCCTGGGGCTTCAGGGTGCGCAGGGTTTTTATCTTTAGGATAATGTACTGGACAGCCTAAAACTTCTTCTAATTGAGCCTTTGAAATGGGCCCTGGGCGCAGCAGCATTGGGCGCTCTTCATCTGTAAGCATTATAATGGTAGATTCAACGCCGCACTCGCAAATGCCGCCATCCAAAATAAGGTCTATTTTATCGCCAAGCTGGGCTTCTACGTGCTCTGCCTTTGTTGGGCTAACATAGCCAAATGGGTTCGCACTAGGCGCAGAAAGCGGAAGGTTAATCATGCGTAAAAAGGCCTGCATTAAAGGGTGGGCAGGAATGCGCACTGCAACTGTAGGCATGCCTGCGCTGACAATATCCGGCACATTTTCTTTCTTTTTAAGAACGTAAGTTATGGGGCCAGGGGAAAACGCAGCTATGAGTTTTTTTGCACTCTCATTTGAATATGCAATCTTTTCTAAAGCCTCAAAATCCGGAACGTGGCAAATAAGCGGGTCAATAAAAGGACGTCCCTTAGCCACAAAAATTTTACGCACAGCCTCAGGGTTAAGGGCATTTGCAGCAAGTCCATAAACAGTCTCTGTAGGGATAGCAATTATGCCTCCCGAAAGTATTATTTCAGAAGCTTTTTTTAAGACTTCAGACTCTGCTGAAAATTTTTCTACCTTGTAAATCATCCTTAAATTTTGCCTCTAAAATTATAAAATAAAACTACATCTTGCCGCCAAAATTGCCAAGTCCGCCAAGATTTCTCATCATATTTTTTGCGCCGCCGCCTTTGAACATTTTCATCATTTTTTGCATTTGTTCAAACTGCTTCATAAGCTCGTTCACGTCTCTTACCTGAGTGCCGGAGCCATTTGCAATACGCAGTCTGCGCTTTGCGTTTAGTAAGCTTGGCTTGCGGCGTTCTTGAATTGTCATAGAAAGAATAATGCTTTCTGTTTTCTTCATTTTTTTTTCTTCGGCATCGCCGATTTTTACGCCGCTTAAACCCGGAATCATTTTTAAAATAGAAGACATTGAACCAAGCTTTTTCATCTGCTTCATTTGCGCCAAAAAGTCCTCCAGATTAAATTCTGCCTTGCGGAGTTTTTCAGCCATTTTTTTGGCTTCGTCTTCATCAATATGCTCTTGAGCTTTTTCTACAAGGCTAACAACGTCGCCCATGCCAAGTATGCGCTGAGCCATTCTGTCTGGGTGGAAAACTTCAAAGTCTTCTAATTTTTCGCCAACGCCCGCAAACTTAATTGCAGCGCCCGAAACGCTCTTAATAGAAAGCGCAGCGCCGCCTCTGGCGTCGCCATCTAATTTTGTAAGGATAACGCCTGTAATATTTACAGCCTCATTAAAATGCTTTGCAACGTTTACAGCCTCTTGACCAAGGGCAGAATCTGCTACTAAAAAGACTTCATTAGGGCCGACTTT
>JAVBSE010000166.1:0-18289 GCA_031547315.1 Opitutales bacterium | reverse complement strand
TGCTTTCTTTGATGGGCTCTAACAATGGGGCTCGTGAAATTGCAGGCGAAAGAAATTTATATGAAAAAGAAAGGCTTTTGGGTTTGCGCCCTTGGGCTTACGCTTTGTCTAAAGTTATTTTTGTGTCTTTGATTGCAAGTTTTCAAGGTATTTGGATGTGCGTGTTTGTAAAATATATTTGCGGATTCCCGGGGAATGTATTTTTGCAATCCGGCATACTTGCGGCAGCTTGCATTTCTATGACTTTGGTTTGCTTAGCTTTTAGCGCACTGTTTTCTTCTCCGGATAAGTCTAACATTGTTTCTATATATTTGGTGGGCTTTCAGTTGCCTCTTTCGGGCATAGTTTTGGCTTTGCCAGAATATTTAAAGTGGATTTGCAGACCCGTCATAAACTCTTATTGGAGCTGGGCTGGCTATATGAGCTCTATGAAAGATTTTAGAATTTACGACGCCTATGTAACAAGCTCTCAAAATTACGAGGCCATCCCTGCGCCTGAATTTGCATTTTTAGTTTTGGGGCTTCAAGCGATTGTCGCTTTAGTTTTTGTGATGAAGGGCTGCTTAAAAAAGAAGTGGATCTAAAATATATTTAGCTTGTAAAGATTTCAAATTTAAAAAAAATTAAAAAAAGATGAAAAAGAAATTTAATCCTATCATTATAGCTTTCTTGATACCTGTTATTGCAGTAGTGCTTGCACTTGTATTTATATTGGCAAAAAAAACCAGCCCAAGTTCTGCCGCAGAGTTTCCTATTAGTTCTTATTTGACAGACGCACAGAGCCTTTATGGAAATAAATATGTTTTGAGAGCTCAAATAGATTCTGTTTTGGCAAGTAATGAGCGTGGCAGAATTCTATCTATAAGAACCACCTCCGGAGCGAGGCTTTCTGTATTCATACCCAGCTCTTTACAAAACAATATACACACAGGCCAACGTTACGACTTGTACGTTAACATACTTGAAGATGGGCTTATCAACGTAAATGGTATGGAGAAATACTAATATGAAAAAAACTTTAATACTCTTTTCTTTGGCATTTGCACTAACTTGCAATGCGCAGCCTAACCCTTGGAATTCAGGCGGCGGCAGCACTGCGCCTGCACCGACAAGCGCAAAGCCGCAAGAAACAACTACAAATGTAAACAACAGCCACGCCCTAGACAGTAATACTTTTGAGCGCACTCAAAACAATGTATTTGACTTCAATTCAGACAGCGTAAATTTTGAAGACGGCACAGTAAACTGGAAGGGCAAAACTTTTAATGTAGGCAATTCCAGAGTGGTAAGAGCACGCTTTGAACGCTATTTGGCAACTGACTTAAGATCCCAGAATTTTAAAAATTACGAAACTATTTTAAAAGACATACAAATGCTTTTAGCTGCAAATTCAGAAGAAGCGCTTTCTGAATCTGTACGCAAAGCTTGGAGCAAGCTTTATGACGCATCAGAATACGATATTGATAACGATGGTTGTCTTACAATAGCAAACACAGTTTACAGCGTATTTCGCTTTAGAAAAGACTACCAAGTTTACAAGCTTGAACAGGACTGGAATTTGCAAAATCAAAAAAGACTAGCTATTGCAACAGCATCTGAAAATCGTGCAAATGAAATAGCAAAAGAAAAAAAGGAATATTCACAATATCAAAGAGAATCGTCTATTGCACGTGCAGGAGGGAAAGGCGGTGCAAAATCTGATGCAAATGCGGGGACAAATGAAATTCCTCCTTTACTTACGGGTGCATCAATAATGAATAAAAAGGAACTTGTCGATGCACTAGCAAAAGAAGCTGCTTTAAAGACAGGCAAATCCTTGCTGGAAACTAAGGCTATTTTAATGTTTCAGTCTCAGACAATGACATTTTTATTGTCACGCCGTTTTCAGCATGCAGCTATAAGTGCGCAGTTTTACAGACATCTTTATAAATCTCAGGTTCAAGATTATCAGGTTGGCAAAGAAGAGTTTGAACAATTTTTCCCAAGCAATGTACTGCCAAATAACGACCTTTTTGAAAGTCTTGCTTCTGAAGCAAAAAATGACGTTCGTGAAGGCATGATAGCAGTAAATAATCTTTATGATTCAAACCAGCGCTACAACGCCCTAATGCGTCTGATGGAAACATTTTTCTTGGGCGAAAATGAACCTGCCGTACGCAGTTTTGATTACGAGAAAAAAGTTGTGCTTCATGGCCTTTACAGAGACCTAAGCGCTATGAAAGACATGGCAGACTACAGAGACTTTGACGGCATACTAAAAATACTTGAGCACGTAAAAACAATTGCTTCTGACTTTCCTATGCGCGAAACCCTTTCAAAAATCCAAGTTGCGCAGCAAGCAAGCAATCTAAAAGTTATGCAGGCAAGGTCTTTGGCTTTTCGTAACGACGTAGAGGGCGCATCTGCAGCACTTAAAGAAGCTGCGGAAATTTGGCCTCTTAACCCTGCGCTTGAAAAATTCAACAACGAAGTTATGGAGCTTACTATTGGCGTTTCCAAATACGAAACACGCTTTGACGAACTTCTTGAAAAGAATGCTTACAGAGAAATTATGGGTGACGCCGCAGAATATGGGCTTGCTCTAAAAAATTCTCCTGAAAAATTAAAGAAGCTAAAAGAAATAGTTTCAAACGTTTCGCAGATAGACTTTTTAATTGCGCAGGCAAAAGAATTGCAGACTCAAGGCAACTCTTACATAGCCTGGGAAATGCTTGAAAAAGCTGCAAAGATAGACCCTGCCGACGCAGTTTTGGCGCGCGCAATGATGTCGCTTGCGCCCCATGTTGCAGACTATGTGAAAGTTTTAAACAAAGCAAAGCAATCAGAAGCCGCAGGCAAGTACGCTATGGCGCTTTCAAACTATTTGCAGGCGCAAGACATCTTCCCTCTTTCGCAAGATTGCAGGCTTGGCGTTGAACGCTGCGCTCAAAAGACTCTTGCAAATCAGAAATAAACTTCGCAAATAAAACAAAATGAAGAAGTATTCTGTTATCTGGAAGGGCAAAGTTGTCTGCGAGCTTTCACGCAGAGATATTCAGTCAGATTTTGAACGTGGCAGATTTGGGCAGCTTCATTGCATAAAACTGCAAGATGGCAGAGAGCTCAATTTGCCCGATTTTTTAAATGACCCCAAACTTGAAGAAACCCTTGAAGAAAAATTAGAGCAAAGTTTTGCGCCTTTTGATTTTAAACTTTTTGGCTTTGTGCTTTGCGGACTTTCTTTTTTGTCTTTTTACATTTATGTGGCAGTTTTAATGTACTCTATTTTTCTTTTTGCTTCTAAAAGAAAACAGCTTGCAGGCTTAATTGCACTGCTTGGCTCTTGTATATTTTTTGCAGGGCACGCATTTTTTAAGGCTCTTGATATAAGCTTGTAAAAAAACTTCTTTAAAAAAATTTAAAAAAGAAAAAGGCGAAAATTTTAAAAATCTTCGCCCTTTGTTTTTTATATGTTTAACAAGAAATGTGCGTTAGTATACAACTTTTTCTGCATTGGGAATGTTGTCTGAAATATCAACATTCTTTACCTGCTTTGTCTTTACTTTTTCAAGACGGCGGGCTCTGCGAATTTTGCGATCTAACTTTTCTGCAAGCTCGTCAATCGACTTGTACATATCGTCAGTCGCAACAGTAATAATCATATCAGGACCAACAATTTCAATATGCCCCTTTGCCACAAATTCATTTTCGTGGTGGCGATTTGGCGAGTAAGCGAGATCCACTCTAAGTCGAACAATACGCTCTTGATGTTTGAAGAGCTTATCCATCTTTGCATAAACTTCGGACTTAAGAGCCTCTGTTAATTCAAGATTCTGACCTGAGATGATGATTTCGTTCTTATTCATTATTTACCTTTCTTGTTCAGACACATTTTTAAGCCCAAAAACTTGTTAGACCTAATGAAAATAATGTGCCCCTTTGATAGTTTAGATGTTAAAATTTTGAGGAGAAAAAATCAAGCTTAAAATGATACTTTGTTTGTTTTTTCTCATGCTTTTTATATCGACTTTTTTCTAAACAATTAAGACATAAAAAAATCAAAAACGTTCATTTTTTGAGATTTACTTTATGCTTGTTAAAGAAGTGAATTTAGGCTACAAATTGTGGCTTATTTTAATGGAAGATATGGAAAATTCTCTAAGAAAACCAAGCAAATGCTTGGCAAAAGATTTGTCAAAAATAGAGAAAGATTACGCTCTTGTTGTAATAAGCGGAGCAAGCTCTGGAATTGGCGAAGCTTTAGCGCAGACTATATTGTCTGGAACTGAAAAATTAAGGCTTTGCAATTTATCTAGAAAGCCTGCGTCTATAGAATCTGACAGACTCATAAACATAGCTTGCGACGTATCTAAAATTGCAAATTTAGACGCTGCATTTTCAGAAATTCTTGGCTTACTTGAAGGCACAAAAGGCAAAGTGCTTTTGATAAACAATTCCGGCTTTGGAGGCTATGGGCTTTTTCCTGAACCAAATTTGCAGCACAATACAGATATGATAGACGTTAATGTTAGGGGGCTAACATATTTGTCTGGCAAGTTTGTAGAAATCTTGCGCAGCAGAGGCGGCGGCATTATAAACGTGGCAAGCACTGCTGCGTTTCAGCCCTGCCCTTATTTAAATGTTTATGCGGCAACAAAATCTTACGTTTTAAATTTTTCTTTGGCTTTAGATTATGAGCTTAGAAAATTTAACTGCACTTGCCTTTGCCTTTGCCCCGGGCCTACAAGCACAAATTTTTTTAGACGTGCAGGCTTTGACAAACGCCCTCTTAAAAACGACTTTGGACACGAGCCTTGGCAGGTTGCAGAAACCTGTATAAAAGCCTACTGTGCAGGCAAAAATTTAAAGATTGTAGGAGCGCTTAATTTTATTTTAAGCTCTCTTAATAAATTGGTGCCTTTAAGATTTGTGGGCAAATTTTCCGGTTGGATTTTATCCAAAGTAAGAAATTAAATTTGAAAGATAAAGATATGAAAGAATTTAAAAAAGTAGCAGTTTTGGGAGCAGGAGCTTGGGGAAGCTCTTTGGCAATAATTTTGTCTCAAAACATTCCTAATGTTTATGTTTGGGCAAGAGAGCCCGAAGTTGTAGACTCTGTAAAAAATACACGCATAAATAAGCAGTTTTTGCCAGACATTAAAATTCCGGAATCTGTTGTATTTACAAACGATCCCAAAGAAGCACTGGAAGACGCAGACTTAATTATGTGGGGCGTGCCAATTCAGTATTTATCTGAAACTGCAAAAAATTTTGCTCCATTTATAAAGGCAGGCGCAGTAATGATAAACGCAGGCAAGGGCATTGAAGTTGGTACTTGGCGCAGGCCCTCTGAAGTTTTGGCTGCGGCCGTTCCGCATGCAGGTCAATGCGGCTCTATTATGGGGCCTAATATTGCTTTTGAGGTCGCTAAAGGCAAGTATGCAGAAGCTGTCATCGCAACTGCAGATCTAGACGTAGCAAGACTTGCTGCAAAGGCCTTCACTGTAAAAACATTTTTAGTGCGCCCAAGTTCAGACCTAGTTGGCGTAGAAGTTGGCGCTGCTCTAAAGAACATTGTTGCGCTTGCGGCAGGCTTTTGCGATGGCATGGGCGTTGGCGCAAACACTAAGTCGATAGTTATGGCAAGGGGCTTTCAAGAAATTTACATGGCTTCCGCTGCCCTTGGCGCTTGGAGCGACTCTTTCATAAAAGAATCTGCCATTTTAGGAGACGTTCTTACAACCTGCATGAGCCCAGATTCAAGAAACCGCCGCACAGGCGAACAATTAGGCCTTGGCAAGACAGTTGCAGAAGCCCTAAAAATGCTAAATGGCAGAGTCTGCGCAGGTTTAGAAACTATACATATCTGCGAAATGTTTGAGAAAAATCACTCTGTAAAACTGCCAATTATGTGCGCTCTGCGCGACTTGGCAGAAGGTAAGATAGACAGAGAAAGCTGCTTAAACCTAATGCTTTTTGGAAAAAAGGATGCGTAAATTTTCAAAACAAATTTTCAGGATTTTTGCAGGGTTTGCAGTTTACGCAGCCTCTATAAATTTTGTTTTTTGCGCTGAAAATAAAGCTAAAATTCCCACAAAAGAAGATGCTGCAAATCTCTTATTTTACACAGGTTTTTGTGCAGATTACGACTTTTCAGAACTCTTGGCAAAAGAGCCTTCATACTTAAGTGCGTCTGAAAATTTTATTGTGGGCGTAGTTCGCTTAAGAGTATTGGGGCAAGCAGATAAACTTACAAATCCATTTGCTGATTTTGAAAAATCTGCAAACGCTGGCGATCCTTATGGCAAGGCTGCGCTGGCATATTGTTTAAGAGAAGGCATTGAAAAACCTGTGGGAATAAGTGTCTTAAATAATACTGAATTAGAACAAGAAAAAATAAAATTATCTGCCAAACTTTTAAATGAAGCATCTGCCAAGGGCGTTATGTTTGCGTCAAGATTAGTTGGCGAAAATCTGCTTAAGTCTAAAAATTCTTTAGAAAAATCTGCAGGGCTGGAAATTATTAAAAGCTGCGCAGACTCTGGCGACGCCTATGCTATGGCGCTTTTGGCATCTGCTTATGAAAGAGGCTTAGGCAATTTAGAAAACGCAAAAGAAGCGCAAAGTTTGCTTAATAAATCTGCAGACTTAAAAAATGGTGTAGCGCTTTATGCCTTAGGCAAGCTTGCACAAAAAGAAAAAAAGTCTGAACAGCTTGCATTTTTCTATTTTGAAAATTCTGCAAATACAAATTATCCAAATGGAATTTACGAATTTGCAAGGTGCTATTTATTTGGCTTAGGCGTTAATGCAGATTACGACAAAGCTTTTACCCTGCTTAAAAAAGCTTCGGGCTTTGGTGCAAAAGAAGCGTGGAATTTGCTTGGTATTTGCTATGCTTCGGGCGTTGGCACAGAAGAAAATCAAATCCAAGCGTTTGAACATTTTAGAAGAGGCGCAGATGAAGGCGATGCAGAAGCTCAAAATAATTTAGGCAATTACTATTATTTTGGAAAGAACGTTGCAGAAGATATTGCGCAAGCTGCCAAGTGGTTTGAAAGAGCAGCAAATCAGGGCAACGCTGCAGCGCAAAGCAGCCTTGCAATAATTTATTTGGAAGAAAAAATAGCAGGCAAGTCTGCTTACGACGCAATACCCCTGCTGCACAAAGCTGCCCTTGCCGGCGACCCAGAAGCGCAAAGCAATTTGGGCAAATGCTATTTTGAAGGCATAGGCACAAAGCAAGATTTAGAAGAAGCTGTAAAGTGGTTCACAAAGGCGGCGGCAGAAGACGATGCACAGGCTCTTGGAAATTTGGGCGCCTGCTACTACCTTGGCAAAGGGGTTCCCAAAGACGAAAGCAAGGGAATTGAAATGATAAAAAAAGCTGCCGAACTTGGCAATGAAGATGCACAAAAAGCATACAAACGCATTACTGTAAATCAGTAAATTTTTTGTGAACCGGATTCTTTTTTTTTAAAGCAAATAATCAAAATGAAAAAAACTTGTATCGCATTAAGCGGCGCAATGGGCTGTGGAAAGTCTGCTGCCGCAGATATTTTTAAGAGTCTTGGAGCAAATGTTGTATCTGCAGACGAGCTTGCAAAAAATATTTTATATTCCGACTTAACTGTACGTTCAAAAATTATTGAAATTTTAGGAACGCAATGTTTTCAAAAAAACGGCGAACCTATTTTAAAAGAAATCGCAAAAGTTTTGTTTTTTAATGCCGCAAAATTAGCAGAGTACGAAGCAATTATTCATCCAAAAGTTTTAGAAAAAGTTAAAGAGCTTTGCGCAGCCTCTGAAGGAATTTTCGTTTTGGAAATTCCGCTTTTATTTGAAAAAAAACTTGAAAAGCACTTTAAAATTTGCGCTACTGTTCACTGTTCAGAGCAAGTTCGCCTAAAAAGGCTTGAAAAAAGAAATCTTAGCTCTGCCGAAATTACAGCGCGCGACGCCTTTCAGTTTACATCTATTAAAAAATCCGAACTAGCAGATGTAGTCTTCTTTAACGATGGCTCGCTTTCATTTTTAAAAGAACAAATCTTAATTTTTGTAGAAAAACTTTATGGAAGAAAATAACAATTTACCTGAATCTGCCCCTGCCTCTATAGACGATATTTTGGGCACATCTTACACCCCTAACACAGAAGAAAGCGCACCAAAAAAACGCAGAGGCAGACCTGCAAAAGCTACAGATGGTTCAGAGCCAGCAAAGCGTGGCAGAAAGCCCAAACAGTCTGAAGCAGAAACACCCCAGCTGCCTTCGCAAGAAAATAATCAGACAGAAAATAATTCTGAAACTTATCAGCAAGTTGATAAGACTTTTACAGGAGAAAAACGTAAATTTGCAGAAGAAAATTCTGACGACAATTATGATGAAGATTCTGAGTACGAATCTTACAGCAGGAAAAATCGCCAGCATGAAAACAATCGCCGCAACGACGAATTTTCTTACACAGGAGACTCTGAATATCAAGAAAAAGAAAGCGAAAGCTCTGAAGATTCAGATGAAATTCCAAGCCATTTTTCAACAGATATTGATGATTTAAATCACGATTCTTACAGGCGCAGTTCCAGCGAAGAAGCAGCTTCTGAAGAAAGTTCAAATTCTCAGTCAAAAAATTCTGAAACACAAAATGCTGATGAACAAACACCTCAGGGTGAGCAGCAGCAAAACCGCCATAGTCATCAGCACAATCAAAATCAAAACAGGAATCAGAATAATCGCCATAACCAGCAGAACAGGCATAATCAAAATAGGAATCCTAATCAGCAAAACAGGCATGGCAATCAGCAGAATCAAAACAGAAACCCCAATCAGCAAAATAGGAATCCCAATCAAAACAATAGGCATGGCAATCAGCAAAATCAGAACAGAAATCAGAATAAGCCGCAGCAAAATAGGTGGATGAAAAGTTCTGACGCCTCTGCTGAAGAAATTTTTAATCCATCTGCCTACTTAGAGTGCGAAGCTCTGAAATCTAAAGAAACTTTTGAAGCAATACGCACAAACTTTGCAGAGGCTCAAAGCTTTAATTTGTCAGAATTTTGGAGCCTTAACAGAAATGAGCTTCAAGAAAAATTGCGTGAATTAGAAATTGAATTTACGCCTTATCAAAATGGAATTTCTTTATTTGGAACTCTTATGAAGTCCATAAAAGAAAAGAAGGCGCTTATTAAAGTAAGCGGCGTTTTAGATGTTTTTGAAGGCGCTCAAGGCGGCGCAATTTGCTTTGCTTCAGATGGCTACAAGCTCAAAAAATATTGCGTTTATGTTCCTCAAAGAATCATAGACGAACTAGGACTTTTGCGTGGAAGCGAAATTGAAGGCACTGCAATTGCAGGCTTAGACGATTGTCTTGCAGAGTGCCCTTTACTTTTAAGCGTAGAAAATATTATGGGCTTAAGCCCTCAAGACGCAAGGGCGCTTACTCCGTTTAATGAGCTGACACCCTACTACCCTACACGCAGAATCATACTTGAGGCAGATGCAGCATCAGGCTGGGATAATCTGTCTATGCGTGTTGTAGACCTTCTTACGCCGCTTGGCTTGGGTCAAAGAGCGTTGATTGTAGCGCCTCCCAGAACAGGCAAAACTGTGCTTATGCAAGGCATTGCACGCTCTATACGCCGCAATGTTCCCGACGCCCACCTAATTATTTTAATGGTCGACGAGCGCCCGGAAGAAGTTACAGATTTTAAACGCACAGTAGATGCAGAAATTGTAGCCTCAACATTTGACCAAGACGCCTTTAGCCACGTTCACGCAGCAGAAATGGTTATCACCAAGGCACGCAGAATGGTTGAAGCAGGCAAAGACGTTGTTATCTTGCTAGACTCTATTACAAGGCTTGCAAGGGCCTACAACGCCCTTATGCCAAACAGCGGCAAAATAATGTCGGGCGGCGTAGAGGCAAATGCCTTGCAAAAGCCTAAACGCTTTTTTGGTTCTGCAAGAAATATTGAAGGCGGCGGCTCTCTTACAATTATTGGCACAGCGCTTGTAGATACAGGTTCTAAGATGGATGAAGTGATTTTTGAAGAATTTAAAGGCACCGGTAATCTTGAGCTGCATCTGGACAGAGCTTTGGTTGATAAGCGAATTTTCCCCGCTATCAATATAGAAAAAAGCGGAACTCGCAAAGAAGAACTGCTTTATCATCCTGATGAAATGTCAAAAATTTATTCTTTGCGCAGAGCAATGAAGGGCGTTCCAAGTACAGAAGCCATGGAGCTTTTGTTGCAGCGCCTAAAGAAGATGAAAACAAACATTGAGTTCTTAATGGGGCTGAATCGCTAAAGTTTTTAACAGTATTTGTAATAAAAAAGAGAGCTCAAAAAAGCTCTCTTTTTTTATTTAATTTGCATATCAAAACGAGCTTACAAAATTTTATTGAAATAAATTCTCCTTAAGCTACAATCCAAGGGAGATTTACTTATTTACCCTTGCGTAAAATTTGTAAATTGTTCACCTAAAAATAAACACTAAACACACTAAATATATGAAAAAAACACACTTATTTTCAATGTCGCTTATATTATTTGGCGCATTTTTTCAGGCAAATGCAGATGAAACCCAAAGCCTAATTAAAGAAATTAACACCTGCTTTTCTACATTCAGCGCTCCCAGCAGTTTTGACTACAAAAATGGCATTATTGAAAAAGGCTCTGAATTGATATTAAAAGACAGCGATGATGATAAAAATTTTTTGCTGAAAGTAACTGCGCCTACAGATAATTCTGCATTCAGAATTATCATTCTTAATGGAGAAACTTTTAGCATAAAAAAAGAAAAATTTGAGACACTCGCACAAGGTGCCAACTGCATTATTAGCACAAGCTTCACAACAAAAGATAAAAGAGAATTTTTTTATAGAGAAAATTTTGTAAGCTTCAAAAATTTAAACTCTTTAAAAAAATATGTTTCAATATCAGAAAAAATTGCGCCAAAACAGCTAAGCTTTAGCAAGTCTGGGCTCAATTGCCTGCTTACTATTGATGAAGATGAAGGCGAAAAATCAGGCATGATACTAATCTCTCAATTCCTATTTGATTGGAGACTTCCTAACACTGAATTAAGTTCCCCCAATCCAATAAATTTTGAGTATAAGCCCATAAAAAAATAGCCGCCAGAATTTCAAGCATTGCCACAGGCAATGCTTTTTTTATGCAAATTTGCGCATAAAAAAACGCCGCAGATTTTGCGACGTTAACGTATTTACTTTTTTCCTTCAGACAACTTTGCCGGTTTGCGCCTAGAAGCTCTCCATTTTTCTCTGTAGTTCATCACCCAATCAAGAAGAGCCCTCTCAAAGCCAATGTCATGACCAAGCCTTTCAGACTCAAGCCACTTATGCTTCATGATCTCTTCACGCTCGGCAGCGAACTCATTGTAAAACTTAGAATCCGAAAGTGAAAAAGCTTTTTTATCCTCAGTTTTCATTTCTTGTATGTGTATTTCCACCCTGTAAATTAGACTTTCATCTAATCTGCCCGCATATTCACATATCGGCTCTTAATTTACAAGCTTAATATCTTGGTTTTTTACAAATTTATTTGCAAAAAATTAGTTCACTTTTGTGATTGTAATGATGGCTCTTACAACTTCGCTTTCTTTGCCTCTAAAGTCTTTAAGAATATTTGAGTATAATCCATCTGCATTAAGGGGATTTTCTTCCACTTTAACTTCTGTTACAGCTTTTGGTGTTTTTGACTTGTCTATTTTATCTGCAAAAATTGACGTTGCATTTTGAGCCTCTGCAAGAGAACCTTCCTTTTTTACAGGACGTG
Source organism: Opitutales bacterium (assembly GCA_031547315.1). GTDB lineage: Bacteria > Verrucomicrobiota > Verrucomicrobiia > Opitutales > Intestinicryptomonadaceae > Intestinicryptomonas. The sequence goes on along the minus strand of JAVBSE010000166.1, from coordinate 6,514 downwards.
CCATTTGCACGCAATATGGCTTTCCTAAATCAAGCTGGAGATTCTTAATTTCTTGCGAAACATACTCCATATCCAAAACAGAATTTATAGAGTTTCCATTGTTGTTGCCATCAACGTGTATCCAGCCAATGAAATAAGAGGCTGCGTATTCAAAATCTATCTGTACTTTATTGTCGCTGGCGCTTAAAATTTTAACGTAAGAATATGTCCCATAAGGATAGCCTGCCTTGTGAACTGATTCTCTGTTTTTTGCGTAGTCCAAGCGATTTGTAGATTCTGTATCGATTTTCTCGATAAGTTCTTTCATCAAATTTTTATTGCGCCTAGCCTTTTCTACCTTCTCTTTAAATTCAGTATATTCTGCCAAGGCTCTCATGGCTTCTTCTTTTTTTCTGAAGGCCTCTCCTGTTTTATTTGATCTAGGAATAGACACTGCGCTTGCTGCGCCTTTTTTGCCATTTCCATTTTTTTCAGGAGTCCCATCTAAAAAAGATTCCAGACGCTTAACTTTATTTTCCAATTTCTCAAGAGCTTCAGAAACTTTTTCTTCAGGGGTGCGTGCAAGCTCTTCCGCAAGTTCTTTTTCGTACTTTATTTTTGCTTCCTGCTCAATTACCTTTGCAGGCTTAAAGCCGGAACCAGAAAACCCTGCGGCATCAATCCTGCTTTCAAAACCCTTCATCTGAGAATCATTAAGATCTACAATGAATTCAGTTTCAGGGAAGCTGAATTTGTTAGACACGCTCTTAATCACAACCTTATATGTCTGCGCATTTAAAGATAATGCCAACGCAAAAACAAGCGAAGAAATAAAAAATTTACCCATCATATAAGAAGCTATTTAAAAAAAATATTTTACCTATGTAAATAAAAAAACCCGCACAGAAAATAATTTTCATAGGCGGGTTCAAAAAATTTGTATAGGAATACACAAATTTGCATCGCACAAATGCGACACAAACTAGCAAGTCCAAGTGCGCTTCTTATGGCGATTAGACTTAGAGCGCTTGCTGCGCTTGTGCTTATTCATCTTCAATCTGCGTTTCTTCTTAAGATTTCCCATAATGTTTTGGTTTCCTATTAAATTAAAAACATCAATAGAATATTAGTTTTCTAACTTGTAAAGCTTTTTTTTTATTTAATTAAAAATTTTACACTAAATCTAGTAAAATAGAGCTCTATTTTGCCTTAGGCATAATTCTGACATCGTAAGATTCTTTGCCATTTAAGAACTCTGCAGCAGCTTTTCTTACATCTTCAATAGTAATTTCCGCATAGCCTTTTTCAAAAGTTTTTGCAGTTTCAAACTTAAGAGCATCTGCCTGAAGCATTGGCATTACAGCGCTTGCCCAGTAAGAGTTCATTCTTCTGGCTTTTTCTACCTGTTTTAAAATAGGTTCTTTTGCCCTGTCAAATTCGTCTTGACTGATTGCTTTTGCCGTTTTTTGAGCAGCCTCCAAAAGCAGTTTAGAAACCTCTTCATTAAAGGCCGGAACAACGTCTGAACCTGCGCTTAAAACGCCAAAAGAAAATACTGCGCTAGAATTATTGTACGCAAATGGGCTGTAAACTTTGCCAGAACTTTCACGAACAATCTTTCTTACATTATCATTTAAAACTGCGCCAAGTATGTTTGCAGCCCTCATTTTTTTGATGTCAGACCTATCGCAAGAAGGCCAAATTCTTACAGCAATAGATTTGTTGTCGTTCACATTATTCACATTTAAAAGCAGCGATTTTTCTTTTGTGAAACTCACCTTCTTTTCATTTGAATAATCTTTTCTTGAGCTTTCTTTTTCATCCAAAGACGCAAACATTTTTAAAAGGCACGCCTTAACTTCTTCTTCATCAAAGTCTCCCACTACAGAAATTTCCATATAAGATTTTTTTATAATAGGCTCTAGCCAAGCTTTTAAATCTGCAATAGTCAAAGCCTCTACCTCTTCTTTTTCAGGAAAGCGCAAACGCACATTGCCGTCGGTAAGCCAGCCTTCAACCTTTAATAAAGAAGCTTCTGGGTTTGTTTCTATTTGCCTGTATTTGGCGTCAATATTCTTTTTTATAGATGCCATTGCGTCTTCCCTGAAAGCAGGCTCACGCAAATAAGTTGCAAGTATAGAGCAGGCATCTTCCAAATATTTTGGCGCAAAACTTGCCGCAAGTGAAAAATAATCTGACTCTCCGCCAAAAGAAATTGCTATATTTTTGTCTGACTTTGCCACATTAATTTCATCAAAAGTTTGCGACTTTGTTCCACCCAAAATAAAGCCGGAAAGTATAGAAGAAAGCGCAGGCTTATCTGCAGGCAAATCTAATTTCCCGCCGCCAAAAGAAATGTTTATAACAAGCTCGTCTTTTGCAAAGTCCGTCTTTTTCAAGTTTGCTCTTAAGCCATTTTTGAAAACTAAACGCTTAATGCCAAGCTCGTCCACACTTTCTTTTATAAGCTCTCCTTTTACGCCAAAATCTGCATACACAAGCTCTGTCTCGTCAAGAGGCTCTGATAGAGCAATTTTGCCTGCTTCAGACAAAAATCTTTCTAAAACAAAGCGAATCTCCTCTGCCCCACTTTCGTTTTCGCTGTCTTTTGTTTGTGCAAAAACAGAAGATTTTGTTATCAAATCCCTAAACAAAATATTTGCATTTTCCGCATTAAAATCTTTGAAAGCCTGAAGCGCAATTTTTAAATCAGTTTCAGGAGAGCTCAAAATATCGCCATTAGAAAGCACTTCTGTAATGGCATTAGCAAGCAGCACAGACTGCCTTGTGCTCTTGCCCCTTACTTCGCTTTCAAGAGAGTTTATGATTTCCGCCTTAGCCTTATTTAACTCCCAATCTCCGAAACCATTTTCAAGAGCGCCTCTGTACATTTTTACAGATTCCTCAAGTGCGTTTCTAGAATTTTTTACATTTGAAATTGCAGCTATAGAAAAGATTTCCGCATATTTTTCAAATGCCCCAAAATCCGCATAAGCAGAAGTAAACTGAGAATCTTTTGCAAGCTTTCTAGAGTTAAAGCGCAAAGTTAAAACTTTTGAAATTAGCGACAAACGCATATCTCTGACTCTTTTTTCCAAGCAGTCTTCTTTGTACATAGGACTCGATACAATATATATTGTTCCGGAAGACTCTCTCATATCCTCATCAACAAAGCTAAATGCACGCATAGGTTCCGAAGGATTTGCAAGAAATACAGAGCTGTCTTCAACTGAAGCTTTCACAGAATTGTCGTCTGTAATTGGCGCAAAATACTTTTTTGCCAAATCTAAAATTGCAGATACCTTTACGTCGCCTACAACCAAAAGTACAAAATTTTCTGTTCTATAATTTGCCTTATAAAAATTTAAAAAAGCAGAACGAGGCGCACTTTGGATTGTTGATTCTTCGCCAATAGGAAAGCGCTTTGCATAAATGGAATCAGGAAAAAGAGTTTTAATAAGCGAAAGCATTGCCCTGTAGCCTGCAGTGTCTCTGGATTTTTTTTCAGCAATAATCACGCCTCTTTCACGCTCTATTTCTTCAGGATTAAATAAAATTCCGGACGCATAATCGCTAAGCAGCATAATGCCATTTTTAATCATGGCGCTGTCATTATTGGGCATATCTATTTTGTAAACAGTTTCCGTAAAACTTGTATGCGCATTGGTATCTGCGCCAAAAGCCATGCCCAAGCGCTGAAAATATTCTATCATATCTCCTTTAGGAAAATTTGAAGTTCCATTGAAAGCCATGTGCTCAATAAAATGCGCCAAACCCTCTTCACCCTTAGTTTCTGTGCTAGAGCCCCTGCGCACTAAAAGACGCATAGACAAACGCTTAGGAGGTTCTGAATTTGGATACACAGCAATTGTTACCCCATTAGGAAGCCTTGTGAGGCTTAAGTTTTCATCCTGCGTTAATTCCACAAAATCCTGCGCTTTTTTTTCCATAAGTTTAGACTCTTTTACTGCCGAATTTTCAGACTCGGCAAAAATAAACAAGACGTTAAAAAACGCCACAAATATTAAAATTTTTTTAATCATTTTTGATAAACTCTAAATATACAATCATCAGAAAACTCTTTTACCGCCTGAGGTTCAAAGGCGATTTCTGAACGTTTTTTTTCAAATATTTTTGTGAATCCCACACAAGCCATATCTTCTTCAATTTCCGACGCCAAGGGCGAATGGATAAAAATTTTTCCATGGGGGCTCGTGTAATAAATATCTCCAAATTCATCTAAGTCTTTGATTTTTTCGTTTTGATCCCAAAGCTCTTTTTCTTTTTGCCAGTAGTCCGCATTTGCAGGATTTTCTCTTTCATGAGTTGTAAAGATAAAACGCCCGCCCTTTTTTAGCACTCTGAAAACTTCTGACATAGCTTTTTTTCTGCGCTCTCTTAAGGGTATTTGCATTAGCCCATTAAAGCCAAAAATTACGCCATCAAAACTTTCAGACTCAAAAGGAAGTTCGCAGGCGTCTGCAACTTGAGCCTTTGCTTTAAGGCCCGCCGCTTCAAAAATGCTCTGCGCCATCTCAACCATAGCTCCCGAAAAATCTGTTGCGATAATATTTTGATAATCCAAAACGCAGAGTCCAAAAGAAATTCTGCCTGCCCCGCATCCCAACTCCAATAAAGAATCTGAAGACGCAAAAAACTCTTCAATCAGCAACTTTTCAGACCTCCACAAGCCCACATCAAAAACAGCTCTTGCGTAATCGCAAACAACTGCGTCATTGCTAAAATAAGCTTTAATATTTTCGGGGTTCACTTTGAAGGTGGAAAATTTTACAGATAAATAATGAACTAAATCTCATTTTAAAAATTAAAGCAAGAGTTCTGTTTTTGTATTTCTTAAAAAACGTTCTAAAACAAAGAACTAAAGACTGGCGTCGATAAGAAAATGCAGCCTGTTTTGCAAATTAACAGGGGCAACAGATGAATCTATATCTAAAAACAGCAAGTTCATTTTGGGGAAAAATTCTTTAACCTTACGTTCAATTCCCTTTGCCACAACGTGATTTGCAATGCAGGCAAATGGCTGAACGCAAACAACTTTGTTTATGCCCTGCTTTGCAAACTCTGCAATTTCGGCGGCAATAAGCCAGCCTTCGCCAAACTGATTCACAAGATTTACAATTTTTGAAGCATCGTGCGCCATTTCAAAAATATCAGATCCCTTGCGATTATGCTTAAATCCAGACATTATTGTTTCAAACTTGCGCAAATAAGAATCAGCATATTTTTTCACAAAAGCAAAAAGCAAACGCTCAAACAAACTCTGCCTTACTAAAAAATTTTCATGATTAACTTTTGAATTCACAAAAGTTTGCATTAAAAAACTGATTATTGGAGGACGCACATATTCTATATTTTGCTGATTGAGCCAGTCGCTTAATTCGCAGTGCGCAAAGCTGTTGTACTTCAAATAAATTTCGCCGATAAAACCAACCGCAGAAATTTTTGTATCTTTTTCTTTAATCTTATTAAAGTCTGAAACTGCATTCTTTAAAATTTCAAAAACCTGACGTTCGTCAGTATTTTCAAAAGCGCTTAAAGACTTTTCTATGACGCTTTGCATTAGCCTGTCGCTGCTGCCTTTTTCAATTTCTCTTACACGCATAGAGGCGTTCATTTGCGCAACAGCGTCTGAAAATAATGCCGACATAAACGCCCACTTTGCAGCCTTCAATTTATTAACCCTAAACGCAGGCTGAGACGACTTAAACGTTTCGCCAAAATTTAAAGCCACAAGCTTAACATCTTCAAAACCCGCAGCAGACATTGCATTTTTTAAGAGCGACAAATAATTTGTGGCCCTGCACTGCCCACCTGTTTGCGTAATACCCACAACATAATCAGATGGCTTTTCAACTGATTTCAAAAACTTAATAATATCGCCAACAACAACAGTTGCAGGATAGCAAACTTCATTATGCCCATACTTTAAACCCTCTAAAACAGAAGCGTCATCCGGCGGAGGCAAATTCACAACCTTATAACCCAAGGCCTTTCCCAAGGGCACTATTAGGGGTGAAAGAGCGTCTGAAAACCAAGGTAAAACTATAGTTTTTTTTCTGTCTTCTTCATCATAACTAAGGCTGTAACCTGCATAAATTTTCTTTACAGATTCTTCTTTTACAGAATTTGCCTTCATAGACTCTATCAGCGAACGCAAACGCAAGCGTATAGATCCAGGGCTGGAAATTTCATCAACCCTAATGATAGTTAAATTTTTTCCGGACGCCTTTAAAAGCTCTGAAGCTTCATCAGAAATAAAAGAGTCTGGTCCGCAACCAAAAGAGTTTAACTGCACAAGTGCAATATTTTTTGGAAGCGGCGCAACGCCTCTGGCAGAACGCATTACCCTATTAGGATATGTCCACTGCGATATGTAATTTACACCATGCAAATCTGCATTTGGATCTTTATAAAAAACATCATCGGCAATAACATCAACACCCAAGTCTGCGGCAATTTGCGCTGCTTTCTGATTGATTAGAGGGTCTGTATGATAGGGTCTGCATGTAAAAAC
>JAVBSE010000167.1:0-3232 GCA_031547315.1 Opitutales bacterium | reverse complement strand
ATGGAAAACATTTTGCAAAAATTACTTTACTTTTCAGAAGATTTTTTAGGAGCAATTTTTTTAAGCTCGTCCAAAATTCCATTCACAAAACGCTTTGAATCAGGCCCTGAAAATATCTTAGACAAATCTATAGCCTCATTTATAGAGACCACACTAGGAACATCATCCCTATAAAACATTTCAAAAACTGCAACTCTGAGCAATGCCAAATCAACTTTGCAGATTCTGTTAATAGACCAATTTTCTGCGGCCTTTGCAATGTATTCATCTATGCGTTCTTTGTTTGCAAAAACGCCTGCTATGAGTTCTTCAGCAAATGCGTAAAATTTTCTCTCACGTGTTTTGTTTGCAAAAAAGCTGTCTATAATTTGCGGCGTAGGTTCTTCGTTTGTGATGTCTATCATATAAACACACTGCATTGCAACAGCCCTGTTTTCACGCCTTGGGCTAAGATTTAGCTCTTCTAATTCTATAAATTCGTCTGCCATAATTATTCAAAATCTTCGTCGTCAAAATGCTCAATAATAAAATTTTCTGTAAGGTGCGCCATTTCAAGAGCGGCCTCTGCAAACTCGACGCCACGCCTGATAGAGCCTATTGTTCTGGCTTCTGCCTGTTCTCTTGTATTTGCAACAATAATTCCGTTTATCACAGGAATCTGCTCTGAAAGCGCAAGCTGCTGCAATGCAAGAGCTGTGCTGTCGCCAATAATTTGATGATGAGAAGTGTCGCCTGCAATTACAACGCCAAGAGCAATAACTGCATCATACATTTCTGATGAAGCAAGCAAACTGCAAGTGTAAGGCAGTTCGCCTGAACCGGGCACATTCAAAATTTTTATATTTTCAATCTTCACGCCTGCGCAAGTAAGCGTGGCTAAAACGTCGCTTAAAAGCGCACCAGTAAGCTCTTGATTGTAGCGTGCAACAGCAATTCCGAAAGAAAAGTCGGCTGCTTCAAAATCTGATTTTTTACCTTTATCTAAGCTCATTATATTTTAATTTCCTTTACAATTTCTAAACCATAGCCTTCTGTAAGCCTGTGTTTACCAAGGTTTGTAGTTAAAAGTTGCATACGCCTTACCCCAAGCGACCTTAAAATTTGAGAGCCAATTCCATAATCTCTTGCAGACGGAAGCGAGGCTTCTCCATCAAAATCCAGCCCAGAATTTTCTCTGCTAACATAAAGAACCACGCCGCTTTTTGCCTCTGAAATCATTTTCATTGAAGCTCCAAAAGACCCTGCGCCAAGCGCCTGCAAAAAAAACACATCCTGCAATACGTTTTCAGAATGAACTCTTACAAGGGGCTCACCTTTAGACAAGTCTCCCTTAATAAGAGCAAAGTGCATACGCTTGCTTGGATTTACACGCATTCCAATAAATTTAAAGTCTCCAAAATCTGTGTTTAGATTTTTTTCAAAAATTCTTTCAACCAAATTTTCGTGCTGCAATCTGTATTCGATTAGCGCAGCAACGCTCATCAATTTTAAATTATGCTTTTCTTTAAATTTAATAAGGTCCGGCAACCTTGCCATTGTGCCATCGTCATTTAAAATTTCGCAAATTGCGCAAGCAGGTTTCAAGCCTGCAAGCTTTGCCAAATCGACACCTGCTTCTGTATGCCCTGCACGCTCTAAAACGCCGCCGGGTCTTGCACGCAGTGGCTGTATGTGCCCAGGGGTCAAAAATGCTTCTGCACCCACATCAAAATTGCCAATTAAATTTATAGTGCGTGCTCTGTCTGGCGCACTGATGCCTGTTGTGATGCCGCTTGAAGCGTCTAATGTCACAGTATAAGCAGTTCCCTTAGGGTCTCTGTTTACCTTGACCATATCTTCTATGCCCATTTGCTCTAAACGTTCAGACGTTGTAGGAGCGCAAATGAGCCCACGAGCATACGTAAGCATCATATTGATAGATTCTGGCGTTGCCTTTTCGGCAGCGACTATCATATCACCTTCATTCTCGCGACCTTCATCATCGACAACAATAACAATCTTGCCCTCTAAAAAATCTTTAATGCAAGACTCAACACTATCCAAAGAACTTTTCATAAAAATATAAACCCGCATTATTGCGGATTTACCAGCAACTTGTCTATATCTTTTTGCGGCAAAAGTTTATAAGCCCCAGGAGCAAGCCTTGTCAGTGCCAAAGAGCCAATCTGCACGCGCACAAGCTCTTTAACAAAATAGCCCACTGCCTCTAACATACGTCTGATTTCACGTTTTCTGCCCTGATTAAGCCATATTTCAAGCCTTTGCGTGCGTCCATCCAAAGAATTTTTTGGGAAGAGTATTTTAGAAGCCCTTAGTTTTTCGCCCTCATGCATAACGCCGTCTAAGAGGCGTTTTGTGAGCGTTTCGTCAAAGTCTCTGTTAAGTAAAACTCTGTAGCGCTTCACAATTCCCGAAGAAGGATGTATGATTTTGTTGGCAAGCTCGCCATCGTTTGTAAGTATAAGAAGACCTTCAGAATTTTTGTCTAACCTTCCCACACAAAAAAGCTTCATGCTAGAGTAAGGCTCACGCAAAAGTTCAAACACAGTTTTGCCGCCAAATTGGTCTTCATTAGTGCAAAGATAGCCCACAGGCTTATTCATTGCAATTACGACTTTGCTTTCTATTATGCCCTTTACAACGTTGCCGTCAAAAACAATTCTGTCTACAGCAGGGTCAACATCGCAGCCAATTTCGGCAGTTTTGCCATTGACGCTCACACGCCCCTCAAGAATTTTCTTTTCTGCCTCTCGCCTAGAGCAAACCCCTGCCTGAGACAAATATTTTTGTATCCTCATCTAAAACCTATTTTTTAAATTCTGAGGCAATAAAGCCTTCAAATTTCTTAATTAAATCTGCATAAACTGCCACATTTTTAGCATCAGGCTCTAGCGATTTAGATTCATCGCAAGCGCAGAATTTTTCAGAAAGTTCATTCCAAGAAATGCCCTCTGCGCCGTTTGCAGCCCTCATAGCAGCGCCCAAAGCTGCGCCGTTGCCAACTTTCATGCGCTCAATTTTTGCATTAAATACATCTGCAGCAACCCTAGCCATTCCGTCCGACTTAGAAGCGCCGCCTGTAAGCCTAATGCGCTTTGGAGCAGAAGTCATCCAAGCGCTGCGCAGCTTCATATTCATAAACTGCCCCTCTACCAAAGCCCTAACAACGGCAGCCTTGTCTGAAAAATCTTCAAAAGTTTTTTCTCCCTTAAGCTTTACGCCATTAGACTTT
>JAVBSE010000014.1:0-6439 GCA_031547315.1 Opitutales bacterium | reverse complement strand
ATTCAGGGCTTTTAATTTTATCTCAAAGACCTGAAATTGGCACGCCTATAAATGACGTGTTTTCAGACTCTGACACAGTTTTTGAAATTGAACTGACAGCCAACAGGGGCGACTGCGCAAGCATTATAGGCATTGCCAGAGAACTTGCCGCCAAGTTTGGCAAAGAGCTTAAAAAGCCTGAACTAAAAACGCCTGCAAAATATTCAGAAAAATCTGAAAGCAGCTTGTTAGACAGCGTAGAACTTCAAACAAAAAATTGCCCGCTTTATACTGCAACTTGCATTAGGGGCGTAAAAATTGCGCCCTCTCCGGAGTGGATGCAAAAAGAGCTTGAAGCAATGGGGCTTAGAAGCATTAACAATATTGTCGACATTACAAATTTTGTGATGATGGAATATGGACAGCCGCTTCACGCATTTTCTGCCGAAAATATTAGAGGCAAAAAAATTATTGTGCGCCAAGCAAAAGACGGCGAAGAAATTAAAACTCTTGATGGGAAAACTCATAAGCTAAGCGCAGAAAATATGCTGATTTGCGACGCAGATGGGGCGGTTGCCATTGCAGGCGTTATGGGCGGCGAAAATTCAGAAGTGCATGAAGCAACTGTTGATGTTGTTTTAGAGTCTGCATATTTTAATCCCGGCAATGTAAGGGCAACGTCTCGCAAACTGATTTTGGCAACAGATTCTTCTTACAGATTTGCAAGAGATGTTGACCCACAGTCAACCTTTGATGCTGCACGCAGAGCTGCAGATTTAATGGTAGAATATGCAGGCGGCGCTGTGGAAGGCGCAACAATTGTGCAAGGCTCCGCACCTAGGGGAGACCTTCAAATTGAGCTTTCTTTCAAATATCTCTTAAGTAAAATTGGCTTTGAAGTTGCACAGGACGAAGTAGAAAGCGCCCTTAAAAGCCTAGGCTTTGGCGTGGCTAAAAATGCAGATATTTTTAAAGTTACAGTGCCTTCTTTTAGGTGCGACATTTCAAGACCTATCGACTTAGTCGAAGAATTTGTGCGCATTATTGGCTCTAACAGAATTCCTGAAGTTCCCGTAAAATCTACAGGGCTTTCAAGAAACGATGACAACGCTTTCACATTTGCTGTAAATTCTGCAAACTTGCTAAGCTCTTGCGGGCTAAATGAGTGCCAGCATTACACGCTTTCTGATGGCAAATTGCTTGCAAAATATTTTGACTATGCAGATGCGCTAAAGCTGGATAATCCGCTTGCGTCAGACCAAGATTCTTTGCGCCCAAGCTTGCTATTGGGGCTGCTTGCGGGCGTAAGGCAAAATTTGGATAACGGCAATGTTTTTGAAGGTTTGTTTGAAAACGGACGTGTATTTAAAGAAGAAAAAGACGGACTTACAGAGCTTGTTTCCTGCGCCTTTGTGCTCCCTCAAGATTGCGCACAGCGCAAGTGGCTAAAACGTGAAAAGCCAGACTTTTTTACTGCAAAAAAATTAGGTCAAGACCTGCTTGCTGTTTTGGGCATAGATCTAAAACGCTTGCAATTTAAGCCGCTTGAAACACAGCTTTTTGAAAAAGGCTATGCAGCAAGCTGCGGCATAGTAGGGCGTGAGGGTTTTGAATTAAGATTTGGCGCAATAAATTTAGAAGTGTTAAAAACTTTTGGCATAGACAAAATTATCTATGCAGGAGAGCTTGTATTCAAAAAAGAAGTTGCAGACCGCAAAAAATCTCTAACAAAATTTGCTTCGTTCAGCCAGTTCCCTGCTTCTTCAAAAGACGTTGCGCTTTTAGTGCCTAATGAGGCTGCTGCCGCAGATGTGGCTATTGAAATTTCAAGAATTGCAAATGCAAAATTAAAGAAAGCTTTTGACTTGGACGTGGTAGAAATTTTCGACGTATATCAGGGCAAAGGTTTGCCGGAGGGCTCAAAAAGCCTGGCATTTTCTTTGGTATTTAGGTCTGCAGAAAAAACTTTGAAGGCAGAAGACGTCAACAAGGTTTTTGAAGAAATTTGTGCAGAACTTGGCAAAAAATATCAGGTAAGAGCACAATAATTTGTTTTGGGGAAGGCAAATATGGAAACACTTGCAAAAGTTAAAAAAAAGAAGAAAAAAGAGACAAGGCTTGTGAAGCATCAGGAAGTAGAGATGTCTTTTTTGGATCATCTTGAAGACTTGCGCATGACAATTATGAAGTGCGTTATCGTGCTTGTAATTATGGCGATTATTGTGGGTGTTTTCGTTTTTAAACTGAACGATTTTTTGCTTCATCCTTTTGATGTGGCAACTGCGGGAATGGAAAATGTTGAGCGTCCAAGGGTTAACACGCCCTTTGGTCCGATTTTGATACTGTTCCAGACTGCGTTGGTGGGCAGTTTTGTTTTGTCTTTGCCGTTTTTATTGTATTTTGTGGCGCAATTTATTTTGCCTGCACTTACAAAGCGTGAGCGCAAAGTTTTGTTCCCTGCGTTTCTTGCTTCTATAATTTTATTTTTGTTTGGCGCCTGTATGGCATATTTTGTTTTGGCGCCTCTTATGATAAAATTCAGTATCTCGATTGGCAATACTGCAGGCTGGACAATAATGTACGACATTGAAAGTTATTACAGTACAATTTGCTGGCTGATTTTAGGCGTAGGGGTCAGTTTTGAGCTGCCTCTTTTAGTTACAATTTTAATTTATGTGGGTTTGCTTAAGCCCTCATTTTTAAGAAAACACAGGCGTGTTATTATTGTTTTGATTTTGATATTCTCTGCTTTTGTGACTCCGCCAGATATAGTTTCATTGCTTGTAATGTCTATTCCTCTTTATATGCTTTACGAGGGCTCTGTGATTGTTGGCGAAATACTCTTAAAGCGCAAGCTTGCCGCAGAAAAAATAGATGAAGAAAAAGAACAGGCAAGAGAACGTAAAAGACGCGAAAAATCCTACAAATATAAGCGCAGCGCAAGCACTAATGCGGACGATGATATTATTGATGTCGCAGATGATCCACGCTATGCGGAACGTGAATTTAAAAGAATAGAAAATTCTGACGACGCTGAAGCTTCAGTTGATGCTTCGCCTGAAAACTCTGCCGAAGTTTCTGACACAAATTCCGCAAAAGAAGATTCTAATTCAACGCCAGATTATTATGCTGACCAAGAAGCAGAAAGTTTGAAGTATTATCAGGAAAGCTTAAACACAGGTTACTCTGAAGAAAGCCAAATGAATAATAATGCCGAAGCCGACAATACTATTTATGGTGTAGAGCAAACTTCTGTGATAGACGCAAATTTCCCCGAAGCAAAAGAACCTGAAATAAAGGCTTCAGAACCTATTGAAGTTCTAGAAGACAAGGGTCTGGACGAATTTCTAAATGGGCCTTCTGAAAATGCTGCAATACCATCGGATGCAAAGCCTAAAAAACGTAAAAGAAATAGATGATATTTTTGAAGTGTAGCTTAAATTTATTTTTATGCGCACTTGCGCTTTGCGTTTTTTCGTGCTCAAAAATTCCTAAGCTTGAGCGTGAGAATTTTCCGCTTTCAAAAGACATAGATGTTTCTGATTGCAAAGTGGGCAAGTATGGCGGTTTCTTTGTTTTGGCAGGCTCTACGCCCCCTATGACGTTTAACGAGCTTGTAAATACAGAGGCAGAAACCGGGCTTATGCTTGGGCTTATGTATTCTAGCCTTGTTACATACGACCCCATCAGCTTGCAGTATATTCCTGCGCTTGCAAAATCTTGGGAGGTTTCAGAAGATGCAAAAACTTATGTGTTCACGCTAAGAGAGGGCATAAAATTTTCTGATGGGGTAGAGATTACATCTGCCGATGTGGTCTTTACTTTCGACTGCGTTTTTGCTCCTAAAATAGACGCAAATGGTAATCCAATTTTAGATGAAAAAACAGGCAAGGCGCTGCTTCGCTATCCTTCAAGATATGCAGGGCAATACACTATTGGCGGCGAGTACGTTAAGTATAGGGCGCTCGATAAATATAGAATAGAATTTACCACAAAAAAAGTTTATGCACCATTTATAAACGACATAGGAGGTATGTCTATATTTCCTAAGCATAAGCTGGAAAAAGCCTTTAACGATGGCACTTTGCAGCAGGCTTGGAGTACTAATACGGCAATAACTTCTCCTGAAGAAATTGTAAGCAGCGGCCCATTTAAACTGCATTCTTACAGAGCAAGCGAGCGCTTGGTTTTAACTGCAAACCCCCATTACTGGAGGGCAGACAGCGCAGGCAACAGGCTGCCTTACTTAGACTACTTAATTTTCAAATTTGTGGCAGACGCAAACACTGCAACAATACTTTTTGCAACAGGCCAGTGCGATGCCGCAGGCATGGATGCAAGCGATTATTCTTGGGTGCGTCATAAGGCAGATACTTATGGTTTTAAAATTTATGAGCGTGGGCCATCTGCAAATATTTCTTTTATTTGGTTTAATCAAAATCCAAACGCAAAAGCAAAAAGCGGACTGCCAGATTACAAGTTGAAGTGGTTTACGGACAAAAATTTTAGGCAGGCAATCATGTGCGCTATCGACAGAGACGGCATAGTAAAAGGCGTTTGGTTTGGGCGTGCAAAAAAACTTGACAGCATAATAAGTTCTGCAAACAAAAAGTGGTATAACGCAGATGTAAAAACCTATGATTACAGCCCAAAAAATGCCCTCAAAAAACTTGAGCAAAGCGGCTTTAAACTAAATGAAAAGGGAGAACTTTTTGACAGCCAAAAAAACAAAGTAGAGTTTAGCTTATTGGTGGCAGATTCTTCAAAAAATTCTATGGCAACAGCCACTATTATTGCAGAAAATTTAAAGAAAATCGGCATCACTATGAACATAGTTTCTATGGATTTTATGACCATAGTTTCTAGGATAGACGACACCTTCAATTATGAAGCCGCAATGATGGGCTTTACCGGCGGGGGCGATCCTTCAGGCGGAAAGGCAATTTATAAGTCTGACGGATTTTTGCATGTCTGGAACCCTAGGCAAAAAACACCTGCAACAACTTGGGAGGCAGAAGTAGACTGCATTATTGATGAGCAAGAATCTACCTTAGATGAATCTAAACGCATTGCGCTAATAGGCAAAATGCAAGAGCTTTATGCGGAAGAATTGCCTCTTATATTTTTAACAACTCCGCTTTCTTACACAGGCATAAAAAAGAAGTGGAAAAATGTAAAAATTCCGCCACTTGGTTCTGTTTTGTGGAACATAGAAGAATTGTTTGAGGGCGAAGATGATTAAGTATTTACTAAGGCGTTTTTTGTCTTTGATACCACTGCTTTGGGCTATCAGCTTTTTGGTGTTTCTTTTGATGTATCTTGCGCCAGGAGACTTTTTAACACAGGCAAGAAACTCAAAAGATATTTCGCCGGAAATTGTGCGCCAGCAAGAAATCAGCTTAGGGCTTGATAAGCCTTGGTATGTGCAGTACGGAATGTGGCTTAATAATGTTTCGCCAATTAAAACAAAATTTTTAGAGCCTGCTGAAAAAGCAAAAACGCATAGTGCAATTTATTTTGGAGCACCGGATTTTGGCTACTCTTGGTCTTACAAAATACCTGTTTCAACACTACTTTGGCAAAGAATACCTGCAACGTTTTTGTTGGCGCTGGTTTCTACTATTATTAGTTATGGCATAGCAATTCCGCTTGGCGTTTTGGCTGCTGTAAAAAAAGATAGTTTGTTCGATAGGCTTAGCGCATTTTTAGCTTATGCCTCGCTTAGTCTGCCCTCGTTTTTCTTGGCGCTGTTGGCAGTGCTTTTTGCTGCAGTTACAGGAATTTTCCCAACAGGCGGGCAAACAGATGTAACTTATGAGTTTATGACTTTGCCTGCAAAATTTGCAGACATTTTGTATCACCTAATTTTGCCGTCGTTGGTTTTGTCTTTGGGCGGCATTGCCTCTATAATGCGTATCATGAGGGGAAATTTTTTAGATTACTCTCAGGCAGAATTTGTAACAACAGCAAGGGCAAAAGGCTTAAGCGAAAACGTAGTCATGTTTAAGCACGTTTTAAGAAATGCGCTTAATCCTATAATTACTTCTTTTGGATTTGCTTTTTCAGGTCTGCTTTCGGGGGCGCTTTTGGTAGAAAACGTTATGAACTACCCTGGCTTGGGGCAGATGATTTACGATGCAATTATCAGGCAAGACCAATATTTAGTAATGGCAGGTGTTGTAATGGGCTGCGTTATGCTTGTTATGGGGCAGCTTTTGGCAGATATTTTGCTTGCCGCTTCCGACCCCAGAATTCGCTTAGAATCTGAAAATTTGCCTCGTAAAAAAATTGCGATATTTATTTTGTCAGCCTTTTTATTTGTCAGCCTTTTAACTTTTGCTTGTGAAAATTACCCCAGTTTTTTTGCTGTCTTAAAAACTGCGCTTTACTATTTAGGAATATTTTTATTTGCGCTTTTATGCGTGCTTTTAGTGATAGCGTTGTCTTGGGCATTTGTGTA
>JAVBSE010000010.1:0-5657 GCA_031547315.1 Opitutales bacterium | reverse complement strand
AACATATAAAAATTAAAAATTTTTTATTTTTTAAATGTATATATAATAATTGACAAATTTTTTTATTTAATTCAATACAAGGTGTTCTTAATTTTCGTTTTTAGAGATATTTTGGCCTTTTTTTTCAAGCTCGTCAGTCATATTTAAGACTACTATCATTGGTTGACGCATTTCTGCAATTTGAAGAGTCAAAAATAAATTGCGCTCCAAATTTGTAGAGTCTATTACATTAACAATTAGGTCGTAATCGCCAGAGCCCAAAATGTCTCTTACTAAAGATTCTTCTTGCGAAGTAGGGCTAAGGTTATAGAGCCCGGGCAAGTCTTCCACAGAAATTTCTACATTGTCTCTTTTTAATGTGCCAATTTTTCTGTCTATAGTAACGCCTGAATAGTTGCCAACTTTTGCATTGCCTCCTACTAAAGAATTAAAAATTGTGCTCTTGCCACAATTAGGGTTGCCTACTAGTAAAATTTTATAGTTTTTATTTTTCATTTGTTAGTACTCTCTAACTTTTTTGATAAATTTTTTAAAGCACCTTTGCTCTAATTGAAGCTAACTGCGCTTTGCGCAAAGAAACTTCTGAACCACGAACACTCAAAACCAAAGGATCTCCAAGAGGAGCCGCCCTTAAAGCTTTTACAGTGCTTCCAATAACTAATCCTAAGCCCGCAAATCTTGCCAAGTCTTTTTCTGCACTGTCGATAGCCAAAATTAAGGCTCTTTCGCCAAGTTTTAAATGATCCAAAGAAATTGTTTTAACACAAGTTTTGCCGCAGTTTGCGCTTTCTTGGTTGCAAGTTGTGCAGGGGTTAAGCGTGCCAATAAAATTATTTAGCTTGTTCATAATCGAATCATTTATTGCGTGTTCGATTTTACAAGCAGCCAAATCTGCCTCGCTGGCATTAACTCCTAAAATTTCAGTAAAAAAGTTTTTAAGCAGAGCGTGTTTTTTTTGAATTCCGCTTGCGTGTTTTTTACCTTCCTTTGTAAGCACCACAGGCTTATATTTTTCGTACTCTACCAAGCCTTTGTTAGCCAAAGAATTTAAAGCAGAAGTCACTGAAGGGCGTTTAACTTTTAATTCATCTGCAATATCGCTGGGGCGCACACCTGCGTCTTTTTCGGATAATGCCGAGATTACTTCTAGATAATCTTCAAGGTTCTCAGAAAGTTTTTCGTTCTTTTTATTCATAAATTGAAGAGCATTAAAAGTTAGACGCGTCTAAATTTCAAGAAAAATTTTTACTTATTTAAATTTTTTCTGTCAAGCCTCAGATAAAGCGGATTTACAGAGATAAGATTCAAATATAAAAATTGTTTACAAAATAGAATTTTCATTAGCTAAGTTAAAAAAACATAAATTTACAAAGTAAATTTATGATGAGAGAGGCGCTTGTTTTTAAACTATCGGAAACAAATTTAAGCAAAGCTAATTTGTTTCCGTATTTAGTATAAAACCAAGCGAAAGGTTCACGCTAACAGAACAAAGCTTCAACTGTTACTGACCAATGTCTGGATGCAAACTCAGTTTGCCTGCGGGTGGTTTTAGGAGGGCTGCAGCCAAGCCCTCCTATCTTACAAATTATTCCACAGGAATTTTTACGACAATTTTTTGCACATCGCAGGGAGTGCCTGCTATGCAGCCCGGTTTGTGTGCGTCTTCAGGGAAGAATACTGCAAACTCGTTGGCGTGAAGAATTAGGCTTTCTTGCGGATTGCCTTCAAGAAATTCTGCGTCTTTAGTTTCGTCATATGGAACTTTTATTGCAAAGTCTGAAACGTGTCCGAAGCCGATTTTTTCTTCACCTTTAGCAAGAAATTGTATGTCTATAAATTTTCTATGGACTTCTAATTTTTTTTCTTCATCCGGCTTTGTTGTGTAGCTTTGCGAAAGAAAGCGCATATCGCTTTTATTTACTTCGCCAACTTCAAAATTTTTAGAAATTTCTGCAAGCACTTCAAAGGCCTCTGCAAATTTTGAGTGAACTTTTGCGTATTTTTTTGCGTCAGATAATTTTGCTTTAATCATAAATTTTATTTAAAAAATGCTTTTTGTTTTTCAGAAATAGGAAGTCCCACACGTTCCATAACTGCCAGCATATCTTCCCAGACAAGGCGTTTCATTTCTGCATTTGCGTACTGAAGAAGAAATGATGGGTGGTAGGTTATCATTAAATCGGCACCTTCAAAAGTGCTCCACTTGCCGCGTATTGCGCCCAGCTTGCGTTTAGGGTCGGGGCCAAGCAAGCCATTTACTGCTGTCATGCCCAATGCAACAACTACTTTTGGTTTAACAATTTCTATCTGCGCTTTTAGGTAGGGCAGGCAGTAGGTCATTTCTTCTTGAGTGGGCGGGCGATTGCCTGTTTTTGTGGGTAGTTCAGGACGCCAGTTCATAATGTTGCCTATGTAAACGTCTTCACGCTTTAAGCCCATTGCGCCAATAATTTTTGTTAGCAGCTGACCTGCTTTGCCAACAAAGGGCTCTGCCTGAATTTCTTCATCTGCGCCGGGGGCCTCGCCGCAAAAGAAAATATCTGCATCAAGGTTTCCAATGCCAAAAACTATATTTTTTTCGGGGCGCAAGTGAGATTTGCAAACTTTGTCGTTAAGAACTAAATCTTTTAAGAAATTCCAACGTGCTTGCTTGTCGCCTTCCGGCAAAGAAAATGGAGTTGGCTTAGGAATTTCTGCAATTTGAAAATCAGGATTCGTGTTCACGAGTTTTAGTTTTTTTGCCACAAGTTCTTCCTCTTTTTTGCTGACATTGATGTTTACGTCAAGCTTGTCGATAAATTCAATTTTTTGCGGAGCTTCAATTATTGCCTCTTCTTGCAGGCTCAGTGCAAATTTTGCAAGAGCGTTTACAGTGTCGTCATCCACAGGGATAGAGTCGTCGCCTTCTGCACGCAAGCGTTTAAGTTCTTCTGTTATTGCCTGTAAAGCCTCTTTCATTTTTTTGACAAGTATTGCAAAGATTTAAAAATTTCCAAGCCCATTTTTTTTGCACATGATTAAAAAAAACTTGTTAAAGCGCTTAAAAATGTTTTTATCAGCACCTTTAATTCAAGAAAACACATATAAAATGAAAAAATATATAGCAGAAATGATAGGCACATTGGTGCTTGTTCTATTGGGTTGCGGCAGCGCAGTTTTTGCAGGTACAGTAATGGGAACACTAGGTGTTGCATTTGCTTTTGGTTTGGCTGTTGTTGCAATGGCTTACACTATTGGCGGCATTTCGGGTTGCCATATAAACCCTGCAATAACTTTTGGCGCATACCTTTCAAAAAGAATTAGCGGTAAAGATGCGGCGATGTATATGCTCTTTCAAGTAATGGGCGCAATATTGGGCTCTGCGATAATTTATGGGCTTTTGCAGCTAGGCAAAAATCCTGCAGGTTTCACAAATACAGGCGCAAATGGATTTAAAGAAGGCGAGCTTTGGCTAGGCTTTGCAGCTGAAACTATATTTACAGCAATATTTGTATTTGTAGTTTTGGGTACAACATCCAAAAAGGGCGCTGGCGCTTTTGCAGGTTTGGCAATAGGTCTTAGCTTGGTTCTTATCCATATAGTTTGCATTCCTATTACAGGCACATCTGTGAACCCTGCAAGAAGCATTGGTCCTGCACTTTTTGAATGCGGAGATGCTCTTAAAAACTTGTGGGTATTTATAGCGGCTCCTTTGCTTGGCGGCGCTATTGCAGCATTTACATGGCGTGCAATTGAAGAATAGTTTTTGACTATTTTAAAATTTTAAAAGTCAGGGGCGTTTTACCCTCTGGCTTTTTTTTGCGAAAGTCCCTTCCAAGAAAGTAAAATTGCTATTATAAAAAAACTCGCAAAAGGGACAAAATTTAACACAGCAAACCAAGGCGACAAATTCATTCCGCATAAGCGTTTTATTTGGCCTATTAAATGTATGAATAGGGCAGGCGTGATAAATGCGGCAAAAATTATGCGCCTGATTTCATAATTAAAATAGTTAAAGTATCCGCCTTTGTTTAAAAAGTAAAATGCAAGCACGCCTAAGGCTGCAAAGAGCAGCGCTACAAAAATATAATCTCGAAAAAATACAATGCGCCCTATGCCTTTTGAACTTTGCCAAAAGTCGTTTAAGCCGCCAAAAATTCCGCAAGTAATCACAGCCAAAAATTTGACAAGGCCTTGCGCCAAAATTGGCAGTAAATGTGAAATATCTTTTCTTTTGTGACGCATTTTTTAAATCTTTAATAACTATATTTTATTGTTCAGACTAATGGATGATCTGAAAAAATGAAAGTAAATTGCACGAAAGAAGTTTTCATTTATAGACCAAAACTTTGAAGCTTTACATCAAAGTCTGACTTTGAAATGCCAGTGATTTCTTCAAAAATTTTGTAGTCAAAATTTGGCAAATTAAGAGTAGCCACAATCTCTTCTTTTGAGGCATTTGCAAAGGCGTTTTTTATATCTTTTGAATTTAGCCAAGTGGGAAGTTTTATTTCAGAAGCTTTTAAATTTGTGGGTTTATTGAACATTCTTACGCAAGGTTCCTGCGTGTTAAAATAACCTGTTTGATATTTGCCTATGTTCCATTTGCCCACGTTAAAATTGCCCTTGTTGAAACTGCCTGCGTTGCATGAGCCAATGTTGTTAGAGCCTGCGTTGTATGAGCCCACATTGTAGTGCCCACTGTTAGAGTGGCCTATGTTGTGGCAGCCTGTGTTGGCGCTGCCTTTGTTGTTGTCGCCAACGTTGTCAAGGCCTGTATTGCTGTCGCCTGTGTTAAAGTCGCCAAGGTTTAGGTCGCCGGTATTGCGATTGCCAATATTGAACTTACCCACATTGTTGCTGCCGATATTTTTGCTACCAATGTTACCAATGCCGATATTCCAAGACTTGTCAGAGGCATTTGCAAAATGTTCTTTAATGAGCTCTTCGGTGACATCTTTAAGCAGGCGAATTTGTTTGCAGCAGGCTTGTTTTTGAGCGCCAAAAACTTCTTCAGCTACTAAGCCTCTTACTTCTACTTCGTAAATACATGCATTTTCTTCAAACCAGAAATTCCAGTGCTTTGCAACATAGTAGCCATTTTTGCGAATTTGGGCGTCAGGGATTTCCGGCATCCATTCTCCAGGGATATCGCCTTTGGGAAGATAGGGTGCGTAGTCAAAATTTTTGGTGGGCGACAGAGCGTCTGCTCTTAAAACTTTGTAATATTTAATTTCAGCACCCATTTTTTTTCATTTTTAAATTTTACGCGCCCCCACTGGGAATCGAACCCAGATTTAGCGTTTAGGAAACGCCCGTTCTATCCATTGAACTATAGGGACGGAAATTTAAAAATTGAATAAGAACGAAAATGCGCACTCTCGTCAATTCGATTTAACAGGCGCAAAAATTTCTACGCCTTTGAAATCCATATATTCGCTTGAGAGAAAAATTCCCTAGCATTATTATATCTGAATTATTGAATCCAAAAGGAGGTCATGGGGAAGGAAATAAATTTCTTCATAAATTTATAGAATTGCTAAATAAAATTGCATCTAAAAAAAATAAATTTTAAGCAAGGCAATGTTTCTGTTTCTTGGAAAGCTGACTTACAATTCGCTATTATTGAATTTAAGGTTTTTGAAAATTGATGCCTAATTCTTTGTATTTTAGCATTT
>JAVBSE010000200.1:0-3109 GCA_031547315.1 Opitutales bacterium | reverse complement strand
ACGCATTGCTCGAGTCTTTCGTAAAAGAAGGCGATATGCGCAATGCTAAGTTCGATTAATATTCTAAAATTTATGCGCAAACTTTCGGCAATATTTGCTCTGATTTTTATAGTCTTGCATTTGCAAGCTGAAAGTTTGGCATTAATTTTTGACAGTGCAGAAAGCCCATTTGCAAGGGCGGCATTAAATGGCGCAAATGATGCCTTAAAAGAACTTTCGCTGCGTTATAAAACGCCTCTTAGTATTGCGAATTTAACGCCTCAAAACGCTTTGCTGACAGCAGAAACTCAGGCGCTTGCTTTAGATAAGGCAAAGCTTTCCGGCGCAAGGGGCGCAATTGTTTTTCCTATAAATGACGGCAATAATATTTTAAGTTCAAAAATAGAAAAATTGTCCGATTCTGTTTTTTACACGTCTTTAATTTCAGTGGATTTGTCAAAGTCTTCAAGGCTTTGCGCAATTTTAAAAGATGAAGAAAAATTTTTAGACAATTTTGAAAATGTGGTTTTGAAGAAATCTAAATCAGAAATTTTTGAACTTTTAATAATTTTAAAAGGAGATACTGAGGCAAAAATTTCTGAAGAAGAAGCAGCGCAGCTTTTACCTCAGAATATTAAAATTTCTGAAATTAAGGTGATAGGCAAAAAGGTAAAAATTGTTTACTACAAGTGCCGTTTCTTTTCAATGCTACAAGAAAAATTCAGAAAAGAATTAAAAGATTTAGACGCCTATGGCATAATTTTTGCAGAAGACAGCGTGCTGCAAAATATGTCTAAAATAGAAGATGATTTAGACAGAGCCTTTGTTTTGTGCATGGGAATAAGCCCATATATGTCTGAATATCTAGAGTCTGGCAAAGTAGAACTTTGCTCTTATGACGATTTTTATGGCTATGGTTATTTGAGCGCAGTTAAGCTTGTGGAAAAAATATTTGAGAATAAAAATCCAAATAAAGAAGTAGAATATATTGCGCCCCTAAAATACAATAAGAAAGACCTAAAAAGGTTTCATGGGGATTGGATTAAGTTTCTCCGCTAATGTTAAAAGCTGTGAAATGGGGCGTGAGGCTCCGTTTCAATGAAAAATCTACAATAGTCACGTACGTTTTGTACGCTCCTATCGTAGATTTTTTTTGAATACTCGCCTGACACCCCATTTGACAGCTTTTAGGAATTAAATTTTCACGTTTTAACTTAAAAGATGCTTCGACCTAAAAATTTTCTAGCGCCTAGTCTTAGCCGCAATTTGAGAACTTTTACTGCATTACTGGGTGCGTGATACTTCGTTGCTGCAAAAAATTTGTGAAAATCATGATCATCACGCAAAAGCGTGATGAGTAGCTTTGCGAAGCAAAGAGCCGAACGAAGTGAGTGCCGATACACGCACTACTGTGCGTGAGAGTACAATCCTCATACACTTCTTCCACAAATTTTTTTTGCGCCTAGTGCGACGCACAATTTGAGACCTTTCAGTAAAATAGATTATTAAGATTGGGAGTTTTTTTTGAATACTCGCCTGACATCCCATTTGACAGCTTTTAGGATAAGCTAAATTCTTTCAATTTTTTTTTGAATACTCATCTTAGCAGCAATTTGACAGCTTTTAAGAAATTTAGATTCTTCTCTTCTTAGTTTTAAATATTTTTTTTATTCACTTTTAAATTGTTTTTAAAAGCCGATTATTCTTCTCAAACGATTTAGAGCGGAATTTTTTTCAAAAAAATAGCGAAAAAAGTTGCAAAAATTAAATAAAATGTCATCTTTAACTAAATATAGACTATAAGATATGAACGAAAATAAAAAAACTTCAACTTGGGATTTTTCCGGCTATTCCAAAAGTCGTGAAAATCTAGTTCCTGCATTGCAGGATGTTCAAGAAAAAGACGGCTATATTTCTGAGGAAGCTGTCGAAAAATTGTCTGAGTACTTTGGAATATCTAGAAGCGACATTTATTCTGTTGTAAGCTTTTATGCTCAGTTTAAATTTAAAAAGCCGGGCAAGCACACTATCAAAGTTTGCAAGGGCACTGCTTGCCATGTGCGTGGGTCGGGCTCTTTGCTTGCGGCGCTTGAAGAACGCCTTGGCATAAAAGAAGGCGAAACAACTGCAGACGGACTTGTCAGCTTAGAGCGTGTTGCATGTTTGGGCGCTTGTGCGCTTGCACCTGCAATTGTTGTTGACGAAAAAGTTTACGGCAGAGTAACGCTAGCTGAAATTCAAAAAATCTTGGAGGGTTTGAAGTAGTATGGCTAATTTAGAAAATTTAAGGGCAAATGCAAATAAATCTTGGGAAGCTTTTACTTCTTTAGATAAGCCAAGAGTTATGGTTGGCGCTGCAACTTGCGGGCTTGCTGCAGGCGCAGGCGCTGTTATTGAAGAGTTCAAAAAAGAACTTGCAAACGCAGGTTTGGCAGACTCTGTTGAGCTTGTTGAAACTGGCTGCATAGGCTTATGCTATGCAGAGCCTCTTGTTGAAATACGTGCAAAAGGTCAGCCTTCTGTGATGTATGAGAAGGTCTCTCCTAAAGATGTGGCCGGCTTAGTCAAAGAGCATTTGCTTGCGGGCAAGCCTGTGGCAAAAAAGGCAATTGGCATTATGGGCGAAAATGCTTTTGAAGGCATAGAGCCTTTTTCAAAGCACCCAATGATAGCTTTGCAAAAGCGTGTTGTGTTGCGTAACTGCGGAATTATTGATCCTAAAAATTTTGATCATTACTTGGCAAGGGGTGGCTATAAAGGTTTAGAGCGTGCTTTGGGGATGTCGCAAGATGACGTTATTGAAGATATGAAGTTAAGCGGTATACGCGGCCGTGGCGGCGCAGGTTTCCCGACAGGTATGAAGTGGAGCTTTGCAAAGGCTTCAAAGAACGATGTAAAATACGTAATCTGCAATGCCGACGAGGGCGACCCTGGCGCATTTATGGACCGCTCTGTTCTTGAGGGCGACCCACATTCTGTTATAGAAGGTTTAATGATAGCAGGCTATGCGATAGGCGCATCTTTTGGCTATATTTACATTCGTTCTGAATATCCTATTGCTATTGAACGTTTAAGGAATGCAATTTCTCAGGCAGAAAAGGCAGGAATTTTAAAGAACAAAGACGGCTTT
>JAVBSE010000032.1:0-2992 GCA_031547315.1 Opitutales bacterium | reverse complement strand
TAAAACTTTTGGGGAATTTCACCCCAAAAATTTTAAATCATAAAACTACTGAACTTCCTCGATGCTAACACTATGGCTAACACCGTCAACAAGAACTTTAAAGTTTCCTTTGCGATTCTGGTTTGCGCTTGGAGCACATTTTGGAGCAGGTTTTTTAAGCTCAAAAGCAGATTTTGGCTTAGTATAAATATCAACAAGCTGCTGAGGGAACATTGCGTAGATTACGCAGTGCTCGTCGTCAGTCTTTAAGCCCTTTTCAGCCAGAGCCTTGCGCAAGTCTTCCATGCCGGGTTTGATAATGTCAGCAGGACGCACTGTAATAGGGTCTTTGCCCGACATTTTTGCGGCAAGCGCCTGAACTTCAGGATCAACAGGAGCAGGTGTTCTGCCATAGTAACCCAAAGCAATATCCATTGCAGCAGGCGAAAAATTCTTCCAACGCCCAAATTTAACATTCAACATTGCCTGAGTGCCAACAATCTGTGAAGTAGGTGTTACTAATGGAATCCAACCTAGTTTTTCACGAACGTAAGGAACTTCTGCAAAAACTTCGTCCCACTTATCTTCCATTTTTTGTTCTTTTAGCTGAACTCTGAAGTTGGAAAGCATACCGCCGGGAACCTGATAGTTAAGAGCGTCGCTGTCTATAACTTCATTTTCCATCATAGTGTATGCACCAAGATCATTATAAATTGGCTGCAAGAGCTTGCGAATTTCTGCAAGCTTTTTGAGATCGTAGGCAGGTTTACGCTCGTTATTGTCTAGCATATGAACCATACGTGAGCAATCCGGCTGACCTGTTCCGTTTGCAAAAGGTATGCAAGACACGTCAACTGCGTCAACGCCTGCTTGGGTAATTGCAGCATAATATGCTGTTGCGCCAAGACCTGTTGTGTCGTGTGTGTGGAATATTACAGGAATTTTTACATTCTTTTTAAGCCCTGAAATAATCTCGTAAGCAACATAAGGAGGCACTAAGCCCGCCATATCTTTAAGCACCAAAGCATCGCAGCCAAGAGATTCAAGCTCTTTGCCCATCTGAATAAATTTTTCAGTTGTGTGAAATGGGCTGGATGTATAACAGATTGTGCCGTGCGCTTCTTTGCCCGCGGCTTTCGCAGCTTTTATTGAACATTCCATATTGCGGGTGTCATTAAGAGCGTCGAAAATTCTGAAAATATCCATGCCATGCTTAGCTGAAGCCTTAACAAAAGCGCTTACAACGTCATCAGCATAATGAGTATAACCTACTATGTTTTGCCCTCTAAAAAGCATCATGTGCTTAGTTTTAGGACAAGCTTTTTTAAGAGCATCAAGCCTATCGAATGGGAATTCTCCCAAAAAGCGCAGGCCTGCGTCAATAGTTGCGCCGCCCCAAGTTTCTAGTGCACCAAAGCCCATGCTATCAAGAATAGCACCAACTTCTTTCATTTGCTCAGTTTTCATTCTGGTTGCGGCCAAAGACTGGTGTCCGTCGCGCAATACTGTGTTATTGAATATTACAGGTTTCATATTTTAAAATTATCGAAATATTCTGCCCCAAGCTAATCTTTCTTTCAACAAAAAAAAGAAGGCTTTAAGTAAATTATTCCCTCAAAGAACTTAAATGCTAGTAAGGAGTTTTGTCAGACTTTTTTTCCCAGTCGTTAAAAAGTGCGTCTGCTTTTTGATTTTTAAGGCGCAAAACTTTTACGCTTCTTGACGAATAAGGCAGCGCTAGTTCGTCATAAATAAATTTGTCTGAAAAGCCTATGCGCTGCGCATCACTTCTGTCTGTGCCATAGTAAACTTCTTTTATCCCCGCCCAGTAAATTGCCGACATACACATGGGGCAAGGCTCTGAAATTGCAAACAAAATTGCGCCATTCAAATTAAAAGTGCCAAGCGCCTTGCAAGCGTTTCTTATTGCAACAATTTCTGCATGGGCTGTTGGATCATTTGCCGACGTTACCATATTGCAGCCTCTTGCAATAATTTTTCCGTCCAAAACAATGACTGCTCCAAAGGGCCCGCCCAAATTTGCAAGCATCCCCTTTTTGCCCTCGGCAACTGCCTCTTCCAGATAATACTCTAAGTCCATAAGTTTATGTTCCTGCATTATGCTTATTTAACAAGACATTTTTAAAGATAAAAAAAGGGCTTTTAAAGCCCTCTTAATTTGAAATATTTTGCGACTATTCTACAGTCACGCTCTTTGCAAGGTTACGGGGCTTATCAACATCGCAACCACGCTCTACAGCAATATAGTAAGCCAAAAGCTGAATAGGAATTGTCGCCAAAATTGTGCGTACAGAAACGTGAGCCTTAGGTATTACAATTGTGTCTGCAGCAACATCTGTAGGTATTAGTTCAGGAGAATCTGTAACCATAATTACAGGGCCTTTGCGAGCGTCGATTTCTTTTGCGTTAGATATAACCTTAGAAAAAATATCGCCGCTGTTTGCAAAAATAACTGTAGGACACTCAGGAGAAATAAGGGCAATAGGACCATGCTTCATCTCTGCAGCAGGGTAGCCTTCTGCATGAATATAAGAAATTTCCTTAAGCTTCAAAGCGCCTTCAAGCGCAATAGGAAACTCTTCCAAACGACCCAAGAACAAGAAGTCCTGAGCCTGTGCATATTTTTTGGCAATTTCCTTGATATTGTCTGCCTGCTTTAAAGTCTCATCAATAAGAGCCGGCAAAGAACGCAAAGCATCTACAATTTCACGACCTTCCGAGAAAGATAAGTCTCTCATTCTGCCCAAATGAAGCGCAACAAGCAAACTTATCACAATTTGAGAAGTAAATGCCTTTGTAGACGCAACACCAACCTCACGACCTGAATATTGATACAAACCGCCATCGCTTTCACGGGCAATTGTGGAACCCACAACGTTTGTGATAGCCAAAGTTTTAAAACCCTTGCGCTTAGATTCACGCAGAGCCTCAAGAGTGTCTATAGTTTCGCCGCTTTGGCTTACCACAAATACAAGAGTGTTCTTGTCTAAAG
>JAVBSE010000122.1:0-2885 GCA_031547315.1 Opitutales bacterium | reverse complement strand
ATTCATGAAAGATCTCTTAATTTTTTCTATTCTAGGGGGAATTTTAGGAGCTTTGTCCAGATTTTATGCATTTGAAATATCGACGTTTTGCCTTTGGCAGAATATTTTAATTTTCAATCTGCTTGGCTGCTTAATTGCAGGTTTTTCATTTATTGCGATTCATAATAAGAAAGTAAAATACTTTATTATAAATGGCTTTTGCGGAGCTTTTACAAGTATGTCTGCGCTGATTTTTTTGCTCTCTGAAAATTTAAAAAATTATGAGGCAAATATGATAGCCATAAACCTGCTTGCCAACTGCATTTTAGGAACTTTACTATCGCTGCTGGGTCTTTTGCTGGGCTCCTGTTTTAGGCATAAAGAAAAGGAAAGTTTATGATTATATTTTATATAATTTTAGGCGGCGCATTGGGAACTGCATTTAGAGTTCTGCTCTCATATTTTTTTGACAATGCAAAATTTCCTTATGGCACTTTGCTTGCAAATATAAGCGCATCTTTTCTTTTGGGTTTTTATATTGCGCTAGTTGAAAGTGATTCAGACTTTATTAAAAATTTTTTGGCTTTTGCGCTTACAAGTTCGCTTTCAACTTTTTCTGCATTCGCCTTGCATTTGGCAGTTTTTATAAAGCAAAAACAAATTAAAAATTGCTTTTTATATTTGGCAGCCACATTTTTTTTATGCTTTGCGGCATTTAAAATTCCATACTTATTTTAGTGCTTTTAGCACAAAAAAATGCTCCTAAATTTTAGAAGCATTTTTATTTAATTGGCTTTTAAAACTTAGACAAACTTTCATCTGCAACAGATTGTCTTTCGCCTTCTTGTTTCTCATAGAGTTCGTCCATATATTTGCGCATTTTTTGGTCGAACTTAGTGTCCATAAAAAGGATGGCGTTTTCAAATACAACAGCCCTAATCGCCCCATCAGCAGTCTCATAATTATAACCAATAGATGTGTCCGGCTGTAGAGGAATTCGGGTTGTCCACTGAATTTTCTTTTCTCTGTTTTTCATTTCACGTTCGCCCAAAAAGAAATTGGGAAGTCTATATTTTATGATACTTATAGCGCTTGGCTGGCCATTTTCGGCATTATAAAATAAAGACTCTACTTCTCTTGTAGGGTTTTCTTTAAATGCGATTACAGTTTTTCTGTTTGCTGCACCTTTGTCTGTTTGCGCAGCAGAAGAACCTCTTGCTTTGCTGCTGCCCGGTGTGCTTTTAGAGCTGGAATACTCTCTGCGTTTATCATTTAATTTATCGTACTCTTCATAAGCTGCCCTAAGAGCGTCTTCTTCTATTAAGAAATGAACTGTTTTGCGAAAAAGTGCAGATTTTTTAAAATCCGGCTGCATTTCAACATAAATTATTTTTTGCGCCTGCGTAGGCAAAATATCTTTTAGCGGAGTTTTTGCATCTCTTGAAATGTCTATTTTTTTGCCATCCCTATTATAGTATTCCAGCTTAGGCTTGCCGTTTTCAAATTTGAGGTCCCATCTGTTTAGAACAGGAACAAAATCTGTTTTCACCCAATAGCTTGGAAACTTTTGAGCTTTAAGCATTAGATTCATTAAAGTTTCAGCTTCTTCTTCTGTCATAGCGTCGCCATGGCGCCTGTAAAACTCCATAACAGAAATATCTTGATGATATGCAAAATGAGTATCCCAACCCACAAGGTCAGTAGGAACTGCCAAGTCGGCCAGTTCGGTAGCCGCAGATGAAGGGCGTTTAAAATAGAATGAATTTTCTGTGCCAAGAGGCTGCATTAACAAAATTTTATTGTATGGCAGCTCTAGCGCTTTACGCAAACAATCTTCAATAGGATACTTATATGCGCCAGAAATTTTAGATTCCATTCTGCCTTCAATTACAGATTTTTTTTCTGAAATTCTTGCAAATGCAGTTTCGGATGAAATCAAAAATGCGCTTATCCCCACAACAGATATAAAAAGAAGTTTTTTCATAATGGCGCACATTAAATTCTTTTTTTTAATTCTGTTCAACAAGATTTTTGTTTAATTTAAAAATACAAATTGACCTTAATAAAAATACTCCTAGTCTCTTTAGAAACTTGAGAAAGCCTTGACAAAAGAAAGAATACACGGACATCTGATGATATTCACAGCCAATGTGATTTTTGGAATAAATACGCCTGTTTCAAAATGGCTTCTGGCAGAAAAATTTACGCCTCAGTTGCATATTTATTTGCGTATGCTTTTTGCCGGCGTTTTATTTTGGATATTTTCATTGTTTATGCCCAAAGAAAAAGTTTCTCTTAAAGATTTGGGACTTTTAGTTGTTTGCGGACTTTGCGGCGTTGCCATGAATCAGTATTTTTTTATAAGAGGACTAAGTTTAACATCTTCTGTAAATGCTGCGCTTATAGTTACTTCCACGCCAATTTTTGTGATGATATTTTCTGCAATCATATTGAAAGAACCGATATCTTCTTTAAAAATTTTAGGCATAAGCTCCGGTATCACAGGTGCAGTTTGGCTGATACTTTCAAGCCAAAATGGAGCCCATATTTCAGGCAATATTTTAGGAGATTTTTTTGCATTGGCTTCAACGTTTATCTATTCAATCTACTTTGTTATCTCAAAGCCGCTTTCGCAAAAATATTCTGCTGTAACAATAATGAAGTGGATGTTTTTATTTGCGACAATTACGCTCACACCCATCTGCATAAAAAATGTTTTAAATGCAGATTCTTACAAAGGCGATATTGATTTTAATGCAATCGCAGCTTGTATTTATGTTTTTGCAGGAGCTACATTTTTAGCCTACATGTTAATTCCAATGGCTCTTAAACGCATACGCCCAACAACAGCAAGCATGTACAATTATTTGCAGCCTATTATTGCAAGTATCATAGCAGTAATGTTT